>CAYGLH010000121.1:0-9244 GCA_964350535.1 uncultured Ilumatobacteraceae bacterium | reverse complement strand
ATACATCGATCGGCAGCCGCAGGACAACCTCGACAACCCGCGGGACGACCCCACCGGCTACCTGATGGACGTCGAGATCGAGGGCAACAAGCTGTCGGCCGATCACGTGCGCGGCTCGATCATCCTGCTGCTGATCGCCGGCATCGACACGACGTGGTCGGCGATCGGGTCGTCGATCCGGCATCTCGCCGAGCACCCCGACGACGCCCAGCGACTGCGCGACGATCCCGACGTGATGGTGTTCGCCCTGGAGGAGTTTCTCCGCGCGTACGCACCGGTCACGATGGCGCGGCTGGTCGCCAAGGATCACGACTTCCACGGCTGTCCGATGAAGCAGGACGACTGGGTGCTGCTGCCGTTCCCCGCCGCCAACCGCGACCCGCGGGAGTACGAGGACGCCGAGCAGTTCGTCATCGACCGCGCGCAGAACCGGCACGCGGCCTTCGGCGTCGGCATCCATCGCTGCCTCGGATCGAACCTCGCCCGGCTCGAGCTGAAGGTGGCGATCGAGGAGTTCCTGGCCCGCTTCCCGCGCTTCGAGCTCGCTGGAACGACGCGCTGGAGCGTCGGCCAGATCCGAGGGCCGCGCGAGCTGCCGATCCGCATCCTCGAGACCGCCTGACCGGACGGAGGCGGGGACCCCTCACAGTCAGGCGAGGGTTGCTCCGAGCGCAGCGGCACCGCACGCGCAGGCGAGCGTCAACAGCGCGTAGACAGCGCCCCACCGCAGGCCGAACGAGCGTGCCTCGACGGCGAACGACGAATAGGTGGTGAAGGCGCCGCAGAAGCCCGTACCGACGACGGTGACGGCGGCCGGTGAGAGATCCGCGGCGACGACGAAGCCGAGCAGCCCGCTCCCGACCGTGTTGACGACCAGCAGCGCCAGCCACGAGTGGACGGCGACGCCGATGAGGAACCGCCCGACCGCCGCCGTCCCGGCGGCGGCGAGGAAGAGCACCGGGGTCACGGGCGCGTCCCCCTGTCGGGCAACCCGCGCTCGCCGATGCCGGCAGCGACGATCCCGGCGACGAGCGTGACGGCCGCGTAGGCCACCGCCGTGAGCGGCCGACCTGCATCGACGAGATCGTCGAGCGCCACGGCGAACGTCGAGAACGTCGTGAACCCGCCGAGCACGCCCGTGATCGCGAAGTCGGCCGACAGCGTGCCGATCACGAGGTACCGGACGGCCAGCCCGATCAGCAGCGAGCCGACGACGTTGACGATGAGGATGTCCCACGACCACGCGTCCGGGCCCGACGGCCAGAGTTCGGCCGACCCCCAGCGCAGCGTGGCCCCGAGCATCCCGCCGGCCGCCACCGCCGCCACCGCCGCCGGCGTGACCGCCCGCCGGGCGTGCGGGAACAACTCCAGGTCACGGGGGTGGCGCACGCCCCGGGTGTAGCACGTTCACACGAAGCTCTCACCCTCTTCCGGGCACACTGTGGGCGATGGACGTTCGTTCGACGGTGCTGATCGCGGAGGATGATCGCGCCGCGCGCGTCGCGCTGTCCCGAGCGCTCGATCTCGAGGGCTACCAGGTGATCGCCGTCGCCAACGGTGCCGAGGCGCTCGACGCGGTGCACGAGTACCCGGTCGACCTGCTGCTGCTCGACGTGTCGATGCCCGTGGTCGACGGTCTGACCGTGTGCCGCGTGTTGCGGTCCGAGGGCAGCGAACTGCCGGTGCTGATGCTCACGGCGCGCACCGACACGACCCATCGCATCGCCGGCCTCGACGCCGGCGCCGACGACTATCTGCCGAAGCCCTACGACCTCGGCGAGCTGCTCGCCCGACTGCGGGCGTTGCTCCGGCGGTCGAACTACGACGGCGCCGGCGGGCCCGACGGCCGACCGGAGCCGCTCACCCTCGGCGACCTCCGCCTCGACACGGCGGCGCGTCAGGCGTTCCGCGGCGACCGCGAGCTCCAGTTGAGCAAGACCGAGTTCGACCTGCTCGCGCTCCTCGTCGAGAACCAGGGCATCGTGCTCGACCACTCCACGATCTACGAGCGGATCTGGCACTACGACTTCGGTCCGGACTCGAAGAACCTCGCCGTGTACATCGGGTACCTCCGTCGCAAGACCGAGGAGGACGGCGAGGCGCGGCTCATCCACACGGTGCGCGGCGTCGGCTACACGGCCCGCGCGGAGCGCTGAGCACGGTGCGGTCGGCGGTTCCGCCCGGCGCGCCCCGGAGGTCGGCATGAGCTTGCGCCTGAAGGTCGCCTTGGCGCTGGCGTCGCTGGCGTTCGTGGCGACGACGGCGATCGGCGTGATCAGCTATCGAGGCACGAGCGAGCGGCTCGTCGACGAGGTCGACTCCTCGATCGAGGCGGCGGCCAAGCGTTTGATCGGTGGCGACGGCCGCTACGGCGTGCCGAACCGAACGGTGCTCGCCGTGTACTCGGTGCGCGTGATCACCGAGGACGGGCGCGTCGTCGAGTCGACCTTCGAGCGCGAGCTCCCCGTCGACGATCTCGAGTGGTCGGCGATCGGCCACGCCGGCAACTACCAGCGCAACACGGTGTCCGTCGACGGCGAGCGGCTGCGGGTCCACACGGTCGGTCTCACCGATGGCGCGTTCCAGGTCTCTCGGCCGCTCGACGAGGTCGACCGCGTGCTCGACGACCTGCGTCGTCGCACGATCGTGCTGGTCGTGCTGGTGTCGGTGTCGGCGGCGGTGATCGGCTGGGGCGTCGCCTCCACGATGGTCGCGCCGCTGCGGCGCCTCACCCGCGCCGCCGAGCAGGTGGAGGAGTCGGGCGACCTCGACGTCGACCTGCCCGGCAGCGTCGCACCGGACGCCCGGCGCAGCGGCGACGAGGTCGCTCGTCTGAGCGGCGCCTTCGCCGGGATGATCGACGCGCTGGCGCGGTCGCGCGACGACCAGCAACGCCTCGCCGAGGATGCCGGGCACGAGCTGCGGACTCCGCTGACGAGCCTGCGCACCAACCTGTCGGTCCTCCGTCGGCACCCGGACATGGACGCCGCCACCAAGGAGCAGCTGTTCGACGATCTCGACGGTGAGGTCGCCGAGCTGACCGACCTGGTGAACGAGCTGGTCGCCGTCGCCGCGGGTGAGCAGGCGGACGACCCGCCGGAGGACGTCGAACTGCTCGACGCCGCTCGCGACGCGGCGCAGCGCATCGGGCGACGCCGTGACCGGGCGATCGAGGTCACTGGCGTGGCCGGCCCGGCCGCCGGCCGGGTGCACGTGTCGCCGAGCGCGCTCGACCGGGCGATCGGGAACCTCCTCGACAACGCCTGCAAGTTCGACGACACCGAGGCCACGGTCGAGGCGGTCGTCGACGGCGGCCAGGTGCTGGTGCTCGACCGCGGGCCGGGCGTGCCGACCGAACGTCCGGAGCGACTGTTCGACCGCTTCCATCGGGAAGACTCGTCGCGCGGGCTCCCCGGCTCCGGGCTCGGACTGGCGATCGTGCGCGAGTTCGTCGAGCGCGCCGGCGGGAACGTCATCGTGCGCAATCGCGTCGGCGGCGGCGCCGAGATCGGGTTCATCCTGCCGGTGGTGGACGCGGGGCCGGCCGGTGGCGCACTCCCGCCACCGACGGTCGAGCCCGCCGGCTGACGCGACGCCTTCTCACGTCGGTCTTACCCAGCTCTGGTGTCGCCTTCACGTAGGTGATGAAGAGTTCCTCGTCGGGCGGCAGCAACGAAAGGACCCACACCCGATGACAGCTCAACCGCAGACCCCGTGGCCGGCTCCATCCGGCCCACCAGCCGGCGACACCGTCGAGGCGAGCACCGCGGCCGCGGGTCGCGCCGAGCCGTCGGTGTCCGAGTCGTCGACGTCCGGGCCGGCGGTCCGCCGCTGGGCGACGATCGGCGGCCTCGGCGCGGGCCTGCTCGGCGGTGTGACCGCCGGACTGGTGCTCGGCGTCCCCGGACTGTCCGGCGCGGACGCGCCGGCCGCGGGTGCCCCGATCCCGGCACAGGCCGACGAGCGCTCACCGGCGGACGACGATGTGGACGACGGTGACACCGAGGACGGCGAGACCAGCGATGCCGATCCGGGGGCCGGTGCGACCGAGGACGCCGAGACCGGGGACGGCGTGGCGGACGAGGCCGAGCGGGAGGCGGCGGCCGCCGAACGGATCCGGGAGAACCTGCAGGAGCTCGTCGACGACGGCATGCTCGACGCCGCGCAGGCCGACGCCGTCGCGGAGCACCTCGCCGGTGAGCTCCCCGTCCGGCCGGGTGGTGGTCGAGGCGCCATCGCCGAGCACGTGATCGAGCGGCGCGAGGGTCGCGGCGACCGGATCCGCGAGCGGCTGACCGTCGGCACCGAACGGATGGACGAGATCGCCGCCGTGCTCGGGTTGGAACGGGACGACCTCGTCGACCGGGTGCTCGACGGCGAGTCGTTGGCCGAGATCGCCGAGGCCGAAGGGGTTGCCACCCAGGAGCTGGTCGACATCCTGATCGCCGACCGGCTCGAGCGCATCGACCAAGCCCTGGCCGACGGCGAGATCGACGCCGACGAGGCCGCCGAACGTCGTGCCGCGATCGAGGAGATGGCGACCACCCACCTCGAGGGCGGCCACCCCGCCGGACGGCTCGGCCGGTGGGAGCCGCGCGCCACCGACGACGGCACCGACTGAGTTCTCGCTTCCACCCCACGGGCCCTGTTCCCCAGATGTCCCGGCGCCGGCCACCCTCCCAGGCCGGCGCCGGGTCGCGTCCGGTGGCGCTGCCCTCGCCATGGGCGTGACCCGGACGAGGACCGGGACGATTCGGCCGTAGGGTCGACCCGGTGATCTGCGTCGACCTCTCCTCGGTCGGGATCGCCCAGCCCGAGAAGGTCCTCTTCGAGGGACTCGACGTGGCGGTCCATCGCGGCGACCGCGTCGCCATCGTCGGGGTCAACGGGTCGGGCAAGACCACGTTGCTGCGGATCATGGCCGGGACGCTCACCCCCGACGAGGGAGAGGTCCGGTTCGGGCGCGGCGTGCGCATCGCGATGCTCGAGCAGGATCCGGTGCTCCCGGCAGGAACCGTGCGCGACGTGCTGGGGGAGGGGTGGGAGGTGGCGGCGACCGCCACCACCCTCGGGGTCCAACCGCTGTTCGACCGCGACACCGGCTCGCTGTCCGGCGGCCAGGCGAAACGTGTCGCCCTGTCCAAGGTGCTCGCCGAGGACCAGCACGGCGATCACGACCTCGTCATCCTGGACGAGCCGACGAACCACCTCGACCTCGAGGCGATCGAGTGGCTGGAGGAGCGCCTGTCCACGATGAACGCCGCGCTGGTGATCGTCACCCACGACCGCCACGTGCTCGACCGCGTCACCACGACGGTCGGCCCGAGCAAGATCGTCGAGCTGGATGCCGGTCGGGCGTTCGTCCACCGGGCGCACCAGGGGCGCAGTGCCTACGCCACCGCGATCGAAGCGCGAGCCGAGCGGGTCGAACGTGAGGCGAACGAAGAGGCGACGCGCAAGATCCTGGCGCGGCGCGAGCTGGCCTGGCTCCGGCGCGGTGCGCCGGCGCGCTCGTCGAAGCCGAAGTCGCGCCTGCGGACCGCGCACGAGATCGTCGACGGTGGCCCTCGACCGAGCGACGTGCGGGCGACGGACCTCGACCTCGGTTACGAGGCCAAGCGGCTCGGGAACCAGGTGATCGAGCTGGAGGGTGTGGGGCAGCGCTTCGGCGACGTGCAGGTCCTGTCCGACGTCGACCTGATCGTCGAGCCGGGCGCCCGGCTCGCCGTCGTCGGCCCGAACGGGTCGGGCAAGTCGACGCTGCTCGACATCGTCGCCGGGCGCACTGAGCCGAGCGCCGGGCGCATCCGACGTGGCGCGACCGTGGCGATCGGCTATGCCGACCAGCACTCCGCCGACCTGCCGGCCGATGCCATCGTGCGCGAGCTCGTTGCCGGTCCGCACCGTCAGCCGGATCACGAGGATCGGGCACTCCTCGAACGGTTCTGGTTCGACGCTCCGGCGCAGTTCGCCCCGGTGCGGATGCTGTCGGGCGGCGAGCGACGACGCCTCAACCTGGTGATGGTGCTCGCCGAACGCCCGAACGTGCTGATCCTCGACGAGCCGACGAACGACCTCGACCTCGACACCCTCCGGGCGTTGGAGTCGTTCTTCGACGAGTGGCCCGGAGCCTTGCTGGTGTCGAGCCACGACCGCGCCTTCCTCGACCGCGTCGCCGACCACGTGTTGGCAGTGGGCGACGGCGGCCTGCGCCGGGTGCCGGGAGGGGTGAGCGGGTGGTTGCAGGAGCGCGGCACGGTGCGTGCGGGCCGTGCGCAGCCGGCGCGGCACGCCGCGCGGGCGACGGCGGCCACGCCGGGCAAGCCCCGCCCGGAGCGCGTCGGTCCGAGCGCGTCGACGATCGGTCGTCGGTTGCGCGAGGCCGAGAAGGCGATGGTCGCCGCCCAACGCACGGTCGACCGCCTCACCGAGCAGCTCGGCGCGACCACCGACCACGAGGCCCTCGCCGACCTCGGCGACGACCTCGCCCGCGCCCAGGCCGAGCTGTCCGAGCTCGAGACCACCTGGCTCGACCTCGCCGAACAACACGAATCCTGACCCCGCCCCCAGCGCCCGCGATGAGCGATCTTCCGCCATGCCGGAGGTTGGCTCATCGGAGCGGCGGGGTGCGTTCTGCGATGAGCGACCTTCCGCCATGCCGGAGGTTGGCTCATCGGAGCGGCGGGGTGCGGTCTGCGATGTCGGCGGGCGTCGGGGGTCGAGGGTGGTGTGACACCGCGTCCCTAGAGTGGGAGCGACCATGAGCGACCTGTCCGACGAAGCGCTGTTCGCCGACGACGTGCCGCACCCGGCCGACACGGCCGATGCGGAGCAGGCCCGGCGGTCGGCGGGTCCGTCGCCGTTCGAAGCGGGGCTGAACCCCGACCAGCTCGACGCCGTCGTGCACGACGAGGGCCCGCTGCTCGTGGTCGCCGGTGCGGGTTCGGGTAAGACCCGGGTGCTCACCCACCGCATCGCCCAGCTGATCCACAACGGCGTGCCGCCGTCGCGGATCCTCGCGATCACCTTCACCAACAAGGCCGCCGCCGAGATGCGCGAGCGCGTCGCCGAGCTGGTGGGACCCGTGGTGCGGGCGATGTGGGTGTCCACGTTCCACTCGGCCTGCGTGCGCATGCTGCGGGCCCACGCCGACCTCCTCGGTTACCCGCGCCAGTTCTCGATCTACGACCAAGCCGACACCACCCGCCTCACCGGGTACGTCATCCGCGACCTGGTGCTCGACAGCAAGCGGTTCCCACCGCGCGGCGTGCACGGCGCGATCTCCAAGTGGAAGAACGACCTCGTCGACCCCGCTGCTGCGGCGGCGTCCGCCGGCAACATCTTCGAGCGCAAGCATGCGGAGGTGTTCGCCGAGTACCAAGCCCGGTTGATGAAGGCCGGAGCGATGGACTTCGACGACCTGCTCACCAACACGGTCACGCTGTTGCGCGAGCACCCCGACGTGCTCGAGCACTACCGGCAACGGTTCGCGCACATCCTCGTCGACGAGTACCAGGACACCAACCAGGCGCAGAACGAGATCGTCCTCCTCCTCGCGGGCGGCCACCACAACGTGGCGGTGGTCGGCGACACCGATCAGTCGGTCTACGCGTTCCGCGGCGCCGACTTCCGGAACATCCTGCAGTTCGAAGCGGCCTTCCCCGACGTCACCACGATCGTCCTCGACCAGAACTACCGGAGCACCCAGACCATCCTCGACGCCGCCAACGCGGTGATCGACAACAACGTCGAGCGGCGCCCGAAGAACCTGTGGACCGACAGCGGCGCAGGCGATCGCATCGAGCGGTACCACGCCGAGGACGAGGGCGACGAGGCGAACTGGGTCGCCGCCACCGCCCGGCAGCTGCAGCGCGACGATGCCGTCAACTGGCGCGAGATGGCCGTGCTCTACCGCACCAACGCACAGAGCCGGGTGATCGAAGAGGCGTTCATGCGGGTCGGGGTGCCCTACAAGGTCGTCGGTGGCACGCGCTTCTACGACCGGCGCGAGATCAAGGACGCCATGGCCTACCTCCGTGCGGTGGTCAACCCGGCCGACGAGGTCAGCGTGAAGCGCATCCTCAACGTGCCCAAGCGGGGGATCGGCGACACGAGCGTCGGCAAGCTCGACGCCTTCGCCGCCGCGCACGGGCTCGCCTTCCACGAGGCGCTGCGGCGTCATGACGAGGCGGGCGTGAGCGGGTCCGCGTCGCGCGGGATCGACGCGTTCGTCCAGCTGGTCGACGACCTGTCCGCGATGGTCGACGACCCCGACAGCGGTCCGGGCGATCTCCTCCAGGCGGCGCTCGACGGGTCCGGCTACCTCGCCGAGTTCGAGGCCGAGGACACGGTCGAGTCGCACACCCGCATCGAGAACCTCGGTGAGCTCGTCGGGTCGGCTCGGGAGTTCACGGTGATCGACGAGTTCCTCGAGCAGGTGTCGCTCGTCGCCGACACCGACGACCTCCCCGACGGCGAGGTCGAGGACGAAGTCGTGTTGATGACGCTGCACTCGGCGAAGGGGCTCGAGTTCCCGGTGGTGTTCCTGGTCGGGGTCGAGGAGGGGGTGTTCCCGCACATCCGGGCGCTCACCGAGCCCGACGAGATGGAGGAGGAGCGCCGCCTCGCCTACGTCGGCATCACCCGGGCGATGCAGCGCCTGTACATGAGCCACGCGTGGAGCCGCCAGTTGTTCGGGTCGACCCAGTACAACCCGCCCTCCAGGTTCTTCGACGAGATCCCCGCCGAGCTCGTCAACTCCACCGGCAACGTCAGCGGCAGGTCGGGCTCGGGCCGTCAGAGCTACCGGTCACGGCGCGGCGGGTCAGGCGGCGCCTACGGCGCGGGGCGCTACGGCGACCCGCCGCCGTACCGCCGGCGGGGGAGCGGCGACGACGACACGCCCGGACGCGACATCAACGCCGACGTCAAGGGCCTCAACGACCTCGACTCGGTGCGTCAGGCGCTGGAGGACGTGCGCGCCGAGCGCGCCGCCCATCGCGAGCGGGTCGTCGACGCGGCGATGCGTTCCGGCCGTCAGCGGGCGCCCGAGCCCTCCAACAGCCAGGAGCTCGGCTTGCGTGTCGGCGACTCGGTCGAGCACCCGAGCTTCGGCGAAGGCGTGATCATCGACGTCACCGGCGAGGGCGACAAGGCCGAGGCATCGATCAACTTCGCCGGCGTGGGCACCAAGCACCTCAGCCTCGCCTGGGCGCCCCTGAAGAAGCTCGGCAGCTGATCGCCG
>CAYGLH010000120.1:0-9262 GCA_964350535.1 uncultured Ilumatobacteraceae bacterium | reverse complement strand
CGGTCGGACGATGGCGCGGACGGGGCGACATGACAGGCTCTGCGCGGTGAGCGCCGAGGATCCGCACCAGGACGACCCACGCCGCCCCGCGCCGTGGATCGAGCGACTCGGTCGATCGAGCTGGGCCTTCGTCGGCGTCGCCGCCGCGGCGACGGTGCTCATCCTCGTGGTCGTGTTCCTGCGCGACATCGTCGTGCCGTTGCTGCTCGCCGGGTTCCTGGCGATCGTGTTCGCCCCGGGCGTGGACTTCCTCGAGCGTCGGCGGGTGCCGCGGTCGATCGGCGCGTTCGTGATGATCGTGCTGATCGTCGCCGTCGTGGCCGGCGCGGGCGCCATCGTCGTCGCCGGCGTCGTCGACCGGGTCGACGAGCTCCAGGTGTGGTTCGACCAGGCCCAGGACGAGCTCGACAAGTTGATCGACCGATGGGGTCTGCAGGGCTTCATCGACGACCTCCGTTCGAGGACCGGCGACAGCGGAACGTTCCTCACCGAAGGGCTCGGCGAGCACATCGGCACGTTCGTCGGCTCCGCCGCCTCGTTCCTGTCCGGCCTGGTCCTCGGCTTCGTGCTGCTCTACTACATGCTCAAGGACGGCTCGAAGCTCGCCGGCACGGTGGCCCGCCGTCGCGATCCCGACGACGCCGCCCAGGCCGAGCGGATCCTCGACCAGGCGGCCGGCAGCGTGCGCGGCCACTTCAAGGGCCGGTCGATCCTCGCCCTCATCCAAGGCGTGGCGATCGCGCTGATCCTGTGGGTGATGGGCGTGCCGCTCGCCGGCTCGATCGGCGTCGTCAACTTCATCGGCGCCTACATCCCGTACCTGGGCGCCTTCGTCGGCGGTGCGTTCGCGATGTTGATGGCGCTCGCCGGGGGCGGCACCTCGGCGGCGATCGCCGCCCTGCTCGTCGTGCTCTTCGTCAACCTCGTGCTGGAGAACCTGCTCGAACCGCGCCTCGTCGGCACGACGCTCAAGCTGCATCCCGTCGCCGTCCTCCTCGCCACGGTCGGCGGGGGCATGCTCGCCGGTCTCGTCGGGTTGGTGCTCGGCGCGCCGCTGGCGGCGATCAGCAGCAACCTCTTCCGCGAGCTGCGCGCCACCGGCTTCTTCGGCGATCCCCCCGAACCTGTCACAAAGGTGTCAGACCCCGATGTAACAGGTGGGGACGCGGAGCCGGACCCGGAGTAGCGCCGGCGTCCTCGGCACCCTCGGACGGGTCAGCTGTCGTCGTGACCGAGCGGGTCCTTCGGCAGCTTGCGGACACGGGCACGTCGCTTGCGGCGCGCGGGGATCATGTCGCGCATCTCCTCCAGCCGTCCGAAGCAGAGCAACCGGTCGTCGTCCTCGAGCTTGCGATGGTTGCGCGGGTTGGGGATCACCTCGGTGCCCCGGTGGAGGGTGAGCACGGTGATGTCCCGGTCGCGCAGGCCCGACTCGGCGATCGTCTTGCCGACCATCTCGGCTCCCTCGCGCACGTGCAGCTCGGCGACCCCGTACCCGGTGCTGACCGACAGCCGCTGGCGGACGTCGAGCTCGGGGAAGGCGACCTGGTTGGCGATGTAGTCGATGATCGCCCCGGCGACGTCGAGCTTGGTGGCCGTCTCGATGCCCTCCAGCCCGGGCGACGAGTTGACCTCCATCACCAGCGGGCCATCGGCCCCCTCCAACATGTCGACGCCCGCAACCCGCAGGCCCATGATCTGCGCCGCCCGGACCGCGGTGCGCTCGTAGGCCGCCGGCAGGTCGACCGCCTCGACCGAACCGCCGCGATGCACGTTCGAGCGGAACTCGTCGCCCTGGGCCTGGCGGCGCATCGCCGCCACGACGCGGTCGCCGACGACCAGGGCGCGGATGTCCTTGCCCTTGCTCTCGGTGATGAACTGCTGGATCAAGACGTTCTGCTTGGCGCTCTGCAGGGTCTCGACGATGCCCTCGGCGACCTTCGTGTCGGGGGCGAGGATCACGCCGATCCCCTGCGTGCCCTCGAGGAGCTTGATCACGACCGGGGCGCCGCCCACGGCGTCGATCGCGGACAGCACGTCGTCGCGGTCGCGGGCGAAGGCCGTGGCGGGCATCCCGATGTCGTGCCGCGACATGATCTGGATCGCGCGCAGCTTGTCGCGCGAGTTGGCGATGCCGTTGGCCGTGTTCGGCGTGTACACGTCCATCTGCTCGAACTGCCGCACGACCGCCGAACCGAAGTAGGTGATCGACGCACCGATGCGCGGGATGATCGCGTCGTAGTCCGACAGCGGCTTGCCGCGGAACTGCAGGTCTGGTTCGTCACCGGCGAGGTCGATGGCGAAGCGCATGGTGTTGAGCACCTTGCACTTGTGCCCCCGTTCGAGCGCGGCGGTCTTCAGCCGCTGCGTGCTGTAGGCGCCGATGGAGCGCGACAGGATGGCGATCTTCATGGGGAGGCCTCCTCTGCGTTGGGAAGGTGGGCGGGAACGGTGTCGGCGTGCTCGTCGTCGGCCGCGTCGGCGCCAGCGGTGCCGTCGGGGTGTTCGTCGGTGCGGGCGATGTGCACGATGGCGTCGCCCTGGTGGACCAGCGGATGCTCGGTGCGGCCGATCACGATGCCGTCGAACGGAGCGCGGGCCCGGCTGAGTCGCCGTCCGAGCGAGTCGTGGACCACGGCGAGCTGCGTGCCGCGCTCCACACACTCACCGAGGTCGACCTCGATCAGGGCGATCCCGCTGCGGCGCGTGCGCACCCAACTGCTGGAGCGGCACACGACCGGGGCGTGGCCCGCCGGGCCGTCCTCCGCCGGGTCGAGCATCTCCACCTGGCGGAGCACCCGCAGCACGCCCTCGGTGCCGACCCGGATCGCGTCGCGGTCGAAGCGCATCGCCTCGCCGCCTTCGTAGAGCAGCATCGTGATCCCGTGGGCGCTCGCCGCGGCGCGGAGCGAACCGTCGCGCAGGCGGGCGTCGAGGGCGACCGGCGCCCCGAACGCCATCGCCAACCCCGCCGTGTACGGGTCGCTGAGGTCGGCGCGCACCTGCGGCAGGTTGGTCCGGTGGTCCGATCCGGTGTGGAGGTCGATGCCGATGTCGCAGCGGGACACGATCGACACCATGAACTCGTTGGCCACACGGCGGGCGAGCGAGCCGGTCGCCGACCCGGGGAACGAGCGGTTGAGGTCGCGCCGGTCGGGCAGATAGCGGTCGTCGTTGAGGAACCCGTACACGTTGACGATGGGCACCGTGATCAACGTGCCGCCCATGCGGCGCGGGTCGATCTGGGCGACGACCCGGCGGATGATCTCGACGCCGGCGATCTCGTCACCGTGCACGGCCGCGCTGATCCAGATGGTCGGCCCGTCGGCCCGTCCGTGGATCACCCGGACGGGGAGCGAGACGTCGGCACCGGTGACGAGGCGCGGGATCGGCAGCTCGACCACCGCTGCCTTCCCGGCCGGGATCGTCTGATCGCCCAGTTCGAACGCGGGGCGGCGCGAGGCGCGGGTCATGGCTGCCGGTTCCGTCGGCGGGTGTCGATCGACGGCTTGCCACCGGCGTACGAGCGCGCCGGGTCGATGAGGAAGCGCTTGCGGAGCGCTTGGCGTCCGACGAGCATCCGAAACCCCATCTCGTCGCGTCGGGTGAGCGTGACCTCGGTGCTGAACGACACCCCGGCGAGCTGGATCGTCGTGTGCACCACGGGCCGGACCGAGGTGGTGCCCGACGAGCTGCGCACCTGTTTGGCGGCGACCATCGGGCTCTCGACCACCACGTCGTCGCCGGCCGAGCGCTGCCACGGATGCACCGTGAACCGGACCCAGTCGGTGCCGTCACGCTCGAAGCGTTCGAGGTCGAAGGCGTGCAGCGCCGAGGTGCGGGCGCCAGTGTCGATCTTCGCCTTGGTCCACTCGACGCCCCAGTCGGGGAGCGTCACCCATTCCCGCCACCCGATGGTCGGGAGGGCTGTGGCGCGCGGCGGGCTCATCGGCCTGCACGATAGATGCCGCGAGGCGGCAGATGGCCGAGCCCCGACCGGGGCGGCCGGGTCACTCGGCGAGGACGGCGGTCTCGTGCTCGTCGTCGTCGGCCTCGTGGACCGCCAGGGCGTCGAGCATGTCGTTCATGTGGTGGAACAGGATCCGCTTGCCCTCGATCTTGTACTCGTTGCCCGTCGACTTGTCGGTGATGATCGCCGTGCGCACGGACATCTTCTGGTGCATCTCGACGTCGAGGTTGGCGCGTTCGAGCGTGTCGATCAGCAGCAGGTGCTTGGCGAGGATGATCCCCTTGGCGTTGTTCGAGGTCATCAGGTACAGCTTCTCGGGCGACGCGGCGAGCACGATGACGGGCGGCAGCGCGCCGGAGGTGGCGGCGTAGCGCCCGGCGGTCACACCACCGATCGTGCCGATCGTCTGGCCGACGTCGCCACCGACGGCATCGCCGAGCACGCTGCCGGCGGCCGCGCCGGCGGCGACCTTCCAGGTCATCCCCTTCGGTTGGAAGTCGCCGGCGACGGTGATCGCCGAGTCGCCGGTCGCCTCGCGGGCGAGATCGATGAGCTTCTGCTTGAGGTCCACGGTGGTCGTCTCCTCGGAAGTGGCGGGGCCGTTGTCGAGGATCGTACTCAGCCGGCTGTGCCAGGATGAGCAGGGGAACAGCGGAGGAGACATGGCCACGACGAACGGCACGACGACCGTGAGGGTCACGTGCACCCACGACTGTCCGGACGCCTGCAGCGCGCTCGTCTCGGTCGATCCAGACGGGCGCGCCACCGACATCACGGCCGACCGTTCACACCCGGTCACCGGTCGTCATCTCTGCGTCAAGGTCGACCGCTACCTCGAACGCGTGTACAGCCCGGATCGCGTCACCACGCCGCTGCGGCGCGTCGGCGCCAAGGGAGCGGCGGAGTTCGAACCCTGCTCGTGGGACGACGCCCTCGGCGAGATCGCGACGCGCTGGTCAGCGATCATCGACGAGTCCGGCCCCGAAGCGCTGATGGGCTACAGCTACCTCGGATCGATGGGTGTCCTCGACGCGTTCGGGACGACCCAGGCACTGTTCAACCGCCTCGGTGCCACCCAGATCGAACGGTCGATCTGCGGGCCCCAGTGGTTCGCCCTGTCGGGGGTGACCGGCTGGCCGTGGACCGACCCGGAGCATCTTCGCGACGCCTCGCTCGTGGTGGTCTGGGGCATGGATCCGGTGTCGACGTCGATCCACACCTGGGACCTCATCCGCGCGGCGCGCAAGAACGGCGCGCCGCTCGTCGTGATCGATCCCTACCGGAGCCGCACCGCCCGGTACGCCGACCACCACATCCGGCCGCACGCCGGCACCGACGGCGCGCTCGCCATGGCGATCGCCCACGCGATCATCGACGAGGACCTCCACGACCGTGGATGGCTCGCGGACCACAGCACCGGGTTCGACGAGTTCCGCGGCGCGGTCGCTCCCTGGTCGCCGGAGCGGGCGGCCGACGAGTGCGGCGTGCCTGCGGCGACGATCCGCGAGCTCGCCCGGCTCTACGCAGGGGCTCGGCCGGCGGCGATCCGGCTCGGCGTCGGGATGCAGCGAAGCGCCGGTGCCGGAGCTGCGCTTCGGGCCATCCAGTGCCTCCCGGCGCTGACCGGCCAGTGGCGCTGGCCGGCCGGCGGCATCGCCGGCGCGGTCTCATTGGGCGAGCTCGACCTCGGCAGCCTGACGCGACCGGACCTCCGACCCGCCGGCACGCGTGAGGTCAACATGATCCAGGTCGGCGCCGCGCTCACCCGGCTCGATCCACCGATCCGCGCGCTGTACGTGTGGAACAGCAACCCGGCGGTGATCGCCGCCAACCAGCAGCTCGTGCTCCAGGGACTTCGTCGCGACGATCTCTTCACGGTGGTCCACGATCAATTCCTCACCGACACCGCCCGCCATGCGGACATCGTGCTCCCGGCGACGACGATGCTCGAACACGCCGACCTCGTCGGCTCGTGGGGGTTCTCGTACGTGTCGTGGAACGACGCGGCGATCGAGCCCATCGGCGAGTCGAAGTCGAACGCCGAGGTGACGCGGTTGCTCGCCGCCCGTCTCGGTCTCGACGACGAGATCTTCGCCCTCGACGACCACGCACTGATGCGGTTGGCGCTGGCCGAGTGTCCAGCGGCGGCTGCCGGGCTCACCGCCGACGAGCTCCGCGAGGACGGGTTCACGCGGGTCGGCGTGCCCCTGGGCACCGCCGTGAACGAGGCGGCGACGTTCGCCTTCAGCGACGACCGCCTCGAGGCGGTCGGGATGGACCGGGTCGTCGCCTACCGTCCGCCACGGGCGGTTCCGACGAGCGACGGCCCGTACCCGCTGCGGCTGCTGACGCTGAAGCGCCACTACTCGATCAACTCGTCGTACGGCCACCTCCCCGTGATGGCCGGCGCCGAGCCGACGGCGTCGGTCGAGATCCATCCCGCCGACGCCGAGGCGCGCGGCATCGTCGACGGATCGAGCGTGGCGGTCTTCAACGATCTCGGCCGGATCGACCTGATCGCCGACGTCACGGACGCGGTGCCGGCCGGCACCGTCGCCGTCCCGTTCGGACGGTGGGGCACCGATCCGTCTCCTGGCGGCGCCAACTCCCTGACCAGCGACGAGTTGGGTGACCTGGCGAACGGTCCGACGTTCTGCGACAACCTGGTCGAGGTCGAGCTCGAGCTCGGCGCGTGAAGATCGACGCGTGACCAGGCGCCGCGCCCGCTCACCACGCGCCCTGATCTGACATCCTCGCGCTGTGAGGCCGGAGCTGCGCGTGGGGTGTGCGATGTGGGCGCACACGCCGTGGACGGGGCGCTACCTCACCGGCACCGGGCGGGATCTGGCCGAGTACGCCACGTGGTGCAACGCCGTGGAGGGCAACACGACGTTCTATGCGGTGCCGTCTGCGGCGACCGTGGCACGTTGGGCCGAGCAGGCGCCGACCGACTTCCGGTTCGCCTTCAAGGTGCCGCGCCCGGTGACACACGAGCAGCGCCTGCACCCCGACGCCCACCGCGACGTCGCCTCGTTCCTGCGCGCCATCGAGCCGCTCGGCGAGCGGATCGGCCCGGTGCAGTTGCAGCTCCCGCCGTCGTTCGGGCCCGACCTGCTCGGCGCCCTGCGGGCGTTCGTGGTCGGGCTGCCGACCTCGCACCAGTGGGTCGTCGAACTCCGCCACCCGGCGTTCTTCGACGGCAGCGCCACGCATCGGACGATCGACGAGGTGCTGGCGACCGCCGGCGTCGGGCGAGTGGTCCTCGACACGCGCCCGCTCTCCGCCGCGCCGGCGTCGAGCGAGGCAGCTCACCAGGAGCGGCGGACCAAGCCGCGCCTGCCGATCACGACCGACGTGATGGGCGACGCCCCGGTCGTGCGGGTGATCGGCGGGGACGACCAGGACATCACGCTCGACGGGCTCGGGGCGTGGACGGAGCAGGTGGCGATGTGGCTCGACGAGGGCCGCAGGCCGTACGTGTTCGCCCATCAGCCGGAGAACCGCGACTCGCCGATGCTCGCCCGGGCGTTCCACGAGATGGTCGCCGAGCGCGTCGGGGAGCTCGCTCCGCTGCCCACGCCGATCACGGTGCACCACCCGCCCGGCGACCAACCCTCGCTCTTCTGATGAGATCCGGTCCGGAACCGGTCCGGATCTCAGAGCGTCAGCTCGGCATCGTGAAGCCGTCGACGATCACGGCGCGCCCGTTGGCGGTGGCGCCGTGACGGATGCCGACGACGGCCTGGTACTCCGCCGAGTTGTACGCCGCCTCGGCCGCGGCGCGATCCGGGTACTCGATCACCACGGTCTGGTGCCCGGCGTCGCCCTCGACCTTGCTCGACTCGGTGTCGAGCACGAGCAGCGTTCCGTTGGCCATGATCGGCGACGCCTTCGACTGGTAGTCGAGGTAGCCGTCGGGGTCGGTGACGTCGTAGTTGACGACGAGGTATGCGGTCATGTGGGTGTGCTTTCCGTCGGGCCCAGGCGATCTTTGACCTGGGCGATGAAATCGATGTGGGCGTCGGCGGAGTCGAGCCCCTGGTCCATGGTGACGAGCGCGAGGTGGGTGCCGCCCATGTCGCGCCAGCGTTCGATGCGGGCGACCGTCTCGTCGATCGACTTCGGTCGCAGGGTCAACAGCTCCGTGCCGAACCCGTCGAGGTCGCGCCCGGCGTCGCCGGCGAAGCGCTCGATCGCCGCCATGCCCTCGGCGGCGCGCTCGGGCGAACCGGTGAACATGAACCCGTCGCCGAGCAGGGCGGCCCGCCGGAACGCCGGCTCGCTGAAGCCACCGATCCAGATCGGGATCCGACGCGTGGGCTTCGGCAGGAGCACGGCCCGATCGATGCGGTCGAAGCGCCCCTCCCACTCGATGAGGTCCTCGCTCCAGAGGCGCCGGAGGAACTCGATCTGCTCGTCGACCCGCTTGCCGCGGGTGGCGAACTCCTGACCCAGCGCGTCGTACTCCACGTAGTTCCAGCCGACGCCGACGCCCAGCCTGAACCGTTCGCCCGACAGCAGGTCGAGGTCGGCCGCCTGCTTGGCGACGAGCACGGTCTGGCGCTGGGGGAGGATCAGCACGCCGGAGGCGAACTCGAGTCGTTCGGTCATGCCCGCCAGGTAGGCGAACATCACGAACGGGTCGTGGAAGGGGTCGCGCTCGGTGTAGGGACCCCAGAGCGCAGGGTCGCGGTCGGCGTGGGTGGCGCCGAGCACGTGGTCGTAGGCGAGCAGGTAGTCGTAGCCGAGCTCCTCGGTGGCGAGGCCGATGCGGCGCACCGCGTCGGGATCGCCGCCCAGCTCGATCTGGGGGTAGACGACGCCGAGCTTCATCGGGCGATCACGCCCAGGCGTTGTGGAACGCGTCGGACAGGTCGGGGGCGCCGTGGTACTGGATCACGAGCTCGCGGCTGGCGAACAGCCACTCGCCGTCGACGCGCACGTAGCGATCGTCGTAGTAGGCGAGGAGGATCCCCTTCGTGCCGTCGGCGCGCTGCCAGTGCTCCTGGATGTACCACCGGCCCGAGCCGGTTCCGGCGCCGTCGTCGAGCTCGGCGGCGCCGTTGGCGACGGTCTGCACGACGGCGGCGAAGCCGTCCATCGCCTTGTTCCACAGACCGACGATCTCCTCACGGCCCTCGACCCGACGCCCCGCGCCGAGCTCCCAGGTGGCATCGGGTGCCCAGGTGGAGGCCCACTGGGATTCGTCGCGCCGGACGACGGCGTCGGCATAGCGGTGGACGAGGGTGGCGATCGAGTCGCTGCTCACGTGGGGTTCTCCAATGGTTCGGG
>CAYGLH010000119.1:0-9300 GCA_964350535.1 uncultured Ilumatobacteraceae bacterium | reverse complement strand
GTGCCCACCCGCTCGAGCACCTCCATGTTGCCGGTGTCGGGCGCCGAGCAGTTCATGCTCTCCGAGGCGAGCGGGTTCTTGCCCAGCTCGATGGCGATGTAGGCGTAGTCCAGGTTGGACAGACCCTCGCCGGTCTCGGCGTCGGGCAGGAAGAAGTTCCACAGGCCGACTTCCTTGGCCTTGTCCTTGACGCGCTCGAGTGCCTCGAGCTGGCCCGGAGCGTAGGACCAACGGTCCTCGCGGTGCTCGCCGAGCTTGAAGTACTCGAGCGACGCCGGCTCGACTTCTTCGGCGATGAACTTCTTGACCTTCTCGTAGAGAGGCCGCACCTCTTCGGACATCCGGAGGTCGAACATGTCGACGGTCGACTCGAGTGCTGCCATGGTTCGCTCCAAGCGCTGGGGGTTCGGTGGACTCAGCGCGACAGTACCGAGCGCCTGTCAAGCCCGTCTCATCGGGACCGGGCAGGTTCGCGAGCGAGCGTGATGGCGCCTGCGCGCTCCTGGGCGTGGATCCGTGCGGTTCGCGCAGGTCTCCACGCCCAGGAGCCGTTCATGCCCGCTCGGGCGGGTCACCCGCCGGTGTCGGTGGTGTCGTCCTCGACGATGCTGTCGATCTGGTCGTCGACGCCGTCGACCGGGTTGTCGATGTCGTCGGGATCGCCGTCGTCATCGCTGCATGCCGCGGCGCCGAACGAGAGGGCGGCGACCGCGGTGGCGGCGATGAGGGTGCGCGGGATGGTGTTGGTGATGCTCTTCATGCGACGAAGGTTCCCGTCGTCACACAATCGCAAACATCGAAACCTCGTCGTCATATCGAGAATCGTCGGCGTCGGTCGTCAGACGATGTGGCGCTCCGGCCGCGCCGCGCCGACCGTGAACCGGTCGAGGGCGAAGCCGGAGATGTCGACCGCCGGGGTCGACCCCAGCACGATGTCGCGCAGCACCTCACCGATCGCCGGGCCGAGCTGGAACCCATGCCCGGAGAATCCCGTCGCGACGACGAACCGACCGCCCGAACCGAGCGTCTCACCGACGATCGCGTTGTGGTCGGGGGTGGTCTCGTAGAAGCCGGACCAACCGCCCGCGACGCCGACGTCGAGCAACGACGGGGCACGACGGGCGATCACGTCGGCGACGCACTCGAGCCAGTCCGGTCGGGTCGGCGCGTCGAACCCGGTTGGCTGATCCGGGTCGGCCATCCCGAAGAGCAACCCGTGCCCCTCGCGATGGAAGTACAGCCCGGTGCCGAAGTCCACGGTGAGCGGAACCTGCGCGGGGAGACCCGACATCGGCTCGGTGAACCACACGGGTCGGCTCACCGGTTCCACCGGCAAGTCGACATCCGCCCATCGGCCGACGGCGCGCGACCACGCTCCGGCGGCGCACACCACGATCGGTGTCCTGACATCGCCACGCTCGGTGCGCACGATCCAGCCGTCGGCGGACGACCCCAGCCCCGACACGGCACACCGCACGACAGTGCGTGCACCGCGGGCGCGCGCCGCGTGGGCGTACCCCTGCACCACCGCGTCCGGCGTGCAGTGCCCGTCGCGCGGGCAGAACGTGGCGGCGAGGACCCCCGACGTGTCGATCAGCGGGCTGAGCGCTCTGGCTTCGGCCACGTCGAGCATCCGGCTCGGGACGTCGAGCGAGTTCTGCAGCGCGACCGCTCGCTCGAACTCGACGACATCGGCCGGATCGTCGAGGAGGAACAGGTAGCCGACCTGGCGCAGGTCGATGTCCGCTCCCGGGCGTGTGCCGAACTCCTCGAACGCGGCGACCGAGCGCTTCGCCAGTTCGATGTTGATCGGGTCGCTGAACTGCAGTCGGAAGCCGCCCGCCGACTTCGTCGTCGAGCCGGCACCGAGCTCGCCCGCTTCGAGCAGCACCACCTCCGCGCCGGCCTCGGCGAGGTGGAACGCGGCGCTCGCCCCGATCACCCCGCCGCCGATGACGACGACGTCCGCGCCGGTCGGCAGGGCGGGCGAGTGGTGCTGCGGCTGGACGATCGCCAGGACTGTATCGAAACGGGGCCAGCTGGGGTCGGCCCGTCGTCGGCGACGGAGGCGCTGTGGCGGAGGTGGACGGGAATCGAACCCGCCGGACGGGGATCGCCCGTCCCAACCGCTTTGAAGGCGGCGGAGCCCACCAGGTACTCGGACACCTCCGCCCCCGAGGGTAGCCGCGCCGTCCGGGATTCTCGACGTGATCTCTTGCAGGGGGTCGGAAGAATCCCGTCGAGAGTGGCGCCATGCGTGAGCCGGTTGCCCGCCGGCGACGACGCGACTACCGTGCGGCTCGCCGACTCCCCCCGATCCGTCCGCCGATGGCTTCGGCCGACCGGGGGTTTCCCATGCTCACCGTCTGTTGGGCGGTCAAGGGTGGCAGCGGCACCTCGACCGTCACTGCGTTGTTGGCGCTCAGCGCCCATCGTCCCGTCACGCTCGTCGACCTCGACGGCGACCTCCCGCTGATCTTCGGCCTGCCGCCGACGGACCGGCCCGGCATCGCCGAGTGGTCGATCTCCGGCGCACCCGCAGACCACCTCGACGACCTCGTGCGCGAGGTCGCTCCTGGCCTCGACGTCGTGCCGGCCGCCGCGGGCGATGCCCGCCTCGGCGGGCTCGACGGGCTCGGCGACGAGCGCCGGCGCGAGCTGCTCGGATGGTGTCGCGATCGAGCGGACGGTGCGCCCGGCGAGGTGATCATCGACGCCGGCACCGGGCCGCTCGATCACCGGCTCCACGACACGTGCGACCGCAGCGTGCTCGTCACCCGCAACTGCTACCTCGCGCTGCAACGGGCGCGCGTCATCGACCGACGCCCGAGCACGGTCGTGTTGATCCGCGAGGCGGCGGTCGGGTTGGGAACCGGCGACGTCGAG
Source organism: uncultured Ilumatobacteraceae bacterium (assembly GCA_964350535.1). GTDB lineage: Bacteria > Actinomycetota > Acidimicrobiia > Acidimicrobiales > Ilumatobacteraceae > CAYGLH01. Next base: position 6,414 of record CAYGLH010000119.1, on the reverse strand, counting down.
TCGTCGGTCGGCGCGCCCGTGGGCGCGGAGCTCGAGGTGGATCCGCGCCTGGCACGCACGATCAACGCCGGTCTGCTCTCCGCCCGCTGCCGTCGGTTGTCGCTCGCGAGCGGTGGGCGATGACGACGCGCGACGTTCCGCCCGCCGACGCGCCCGACGCCGCCGTCGACCACGACCAGCTCGTCGCCGAGATCTGCCGACGCACCGGCGAGAGCTCCGGTGATGTCCGCACCATCGTCGAGGCCGAGGTGCGTTCGGTCGCCCCGCTCCTCGGCCGAGTGGCCCAACAGCGACTCGCCGAGGACGCCGTCGCGGCGCTGACGGGCCTCGGCCCGCTCGACGGACTGCTCCGCGACCCGGCGGTCGACGAGGTGCTCGTGAACCGGGGATCGGAGATCTGGATCGACCGGAACGGTCGCCTCGAACGCGCCGGCGACCTCCGCGACCACCGCCTCGAACACCTGGTCGAGCGGATCCTCGCTCCGGTCGGACGACGCGTCGACCGCACGGCGCCGATCGTCGACGCGCGCCTGCCCGACGGCTCACGCGTGTGCGCCGTGATCGAACCGGTGGCGGTCGATGGTCCGATGCTGTCGATCCGCCGGTTCGCCCAGCACGTCCGGCAGCTCACCGACTTCACGGACCCCGCCGGAGCTCGGTGGTGCCGCGAGATCGTCGCCGCCCGGTGCAACGTCGTGGTGTCCGGGCCCACGTCATCCGGCAAAACATCGCTGCTCGCGGCGCTCGTCGGAGAGGTGGCCGAGCACGAACGGCTCGTCGTGCTCGAGGACACGACCGAGCTGGCGGTCGCCCATCCGCACGTCGTCCGGCTCGAGGCCCGACCCGCCACCGCCGACCTCCCGTCCTCCGTCGGGCTCGACCAGCTGGTGCGCACCGCGATGCGCCTGCGCCCGGATCGCCTGATCGTCGGCGAGGTGCGGGGCGACGAGGCGGTGGCGATGGTCCAGGCGATGAACACCGGACACGACGGGTCGCTCACCACGTGCCATGCCAACAGCGCGCACGATGCGATGCTGCGCCTGGAATCGCTCGTGCTCAGGGCGGCGCCGACGTGGCCCCTCGCCGCGATCCGCGAGCAGCTGCAGCGATCGGTCGACGTCGTCATCCACGTCGGACGCGATCCGACGGACGGCACCCGGTCGATCCGCAGCATCGCCGAGGTCGCCCCTCCGGCGTCGGCCACGTCGGGCGGCGAGGCCCGATCCGCTGTCCTGCGTCAGCTGCATCCCGAGGCGCCGGACGCCGACACCGGCCACGGCGCTCCCCTCCGACGCCGACGACGGGAGCGCTCGTGAGCGACTGGTGGAGCGCGCTCGGCACCATCGACGTACGCGTCGCGGCCCTGGTGGTGACCACCTCGATCGCGACGTCGGCGGCGTTGGCCACGGAGGGCCTCTGCCGACCACCGACTCGCCGGCCCACCTCGACGGACGACACGAACGATGCGGCCGTCGGGACGGCCGGCCGCGACGCCGGACAGGTCGCCGCCTCGCGACCCAGCGTCACCCATCGGTTCCGCCGACGACGTCCGCCCGCGTCGGCCGACGACGTCGCCCACTGGTGCGACGACCTGGCACGACAGTGCCGGGGCGGCGCGTCGGTCACCACTGCCCTGACGGGAACGGCACCTCCTTCGGACCCGCTGCGTGCCGTGGTGGGCGACATCGAACACCGCACCCGACGGGGCGCGCCGCTGCATGTGGCGATCGCGTCCGCTGGTCGCACCGACGACCCACATCTCCGCCTGGCGCTCGACGTCCTGACCGTGCTGGCCCGCGTCGGTGGACCCGCGGCGCGTCCGCTCGACCGGCTGGCCGCCACCCTCCGCCTCCGCAGCGCCGACCAGCTCGACCGCGCCGCGCAGAGTGCGCAGGCGCGGATGTCGGCTCGTGTGCTCACCGTCGTCCCCCTGGCGGCGCTCGCCCTGCTGTGCGCGCTCGACCCGGCCGTGCGCTCCATCGTGGTCTCACCGATCGGTGCCGTGCTCGTCGGGCTCGGGTCGGCATTGAGTTGCCTCGGTTGGTGGTGGGCGACACGGATCATCGACGGGCAGCAACACCGCTGGACCGACGGCGACGAATCGCACACGACCGCCGACGCCGGACGGACGGTGGCGGGTGCCGACATGCCGGCGCGGGTCGGGCGCGTGGCGGCGGGAGCATCCATCGCTGTCCTCGTGCTCCTGCTCGCCGGCCCCGCTGCGGTCGCCATCGCGGTCGCCATCGCCGTGGCCGTCCCCCGGCTGCGGACGATCACCGCAGCGCGCCGGACCGCGCGGCGGCGCGTGAGTGCGGTACCCGACGCAACCGAGCTCCTCGTCCTGCTCGTCGAGTCGGGACGATCGCCCCGGGAGGCGGTCGCCGACCTGGCCGCGTCGGGGCCGCGCCCGTTGCGACCGGCATTCGGGGCGGTCGGCGCCCGCTGCGACCGCGGCGACGACTTCGCCACCGCACTGCGCGCGCTCGACACCGCGGTCGGTCCGCCCGCTGCGCCGCTCGTCGACACGATCGCAACGACCGAGCGATACGGCACGCCCCTCGCGGCGGCGCTCGACGTGTTGATCGGCGAGGCCCGCATCCAACGACGACGGCTCGCCGAAGCCGACGCTCGACGGCTCCCCGTCCGGCTGGCGTTCCCGCTGGTCGTGTGCACCTTGCCGGCGTTCGCCCTGCTCGGCATCGCGCCGGCGCTCCTCGCCGCGCTCGGTTCGCTCGGCGACCTCGGACTCTGAGGCAGTCCCCTCGGCGGCCCGCCGCCCGAATCCACCCGACGCTCGAAAGGCCGACCCATGTTCACCGTGCTGCTGTCGTTGTTCGTCCGTTGCCAACTGGCGCTCTCGGAGCGCATCCTCCCGCCACCCGCGCACCGAGACCGCGGGCAGGCCACCACCGAGTACGCCCTCGTCCTGCTGGCCGCCGCGCTCGTCGCGCTGCTCGTCGTGGCGTGGGCGACCGCCGGCGGTGGTGCCGAACGCATCGGCCGCCTCTTCAACAAGGTCATCGACAGCGTGATCGGGCGCGTGTGACCTCGCTCCGGCCGGGGGCACGGGACGAGCGCGGCCAGGCGACCGTCGAGCTGGCCGCGTCGCTCGCGGTGCTCGCCGTCGTGGCCGTCGCCCTCGTCCGCGTGGGCGTCGCCGTGCGCGACGAGCTCGCCGTCGAGCTGGCCGCTCGCGAGGCGGTGCGCGCGGCCAGCGTCGCCGCCGATCCCGGCGCGGCCGCCCGCCGTGCCGTGGCGCGATCGGTCGACCTCCCGGTCGAGGTGGAGACGGCCGTCGCAGGCGAGCTCGTCAGGGTCGTCGTGCGGTACACGGCGCCGGTTGCCAGCGGGCTGCTGCGCGGCGTCGGCGAGCTGACGCACACCGCGACCGCGACGATGGCGCTCGAACCACCCTGATCGGCGCCGGCTGAACGACGCATCGACGAGTCTCGGCGCCGACCGACCCCTCGTCAGACGCGATCCGCCGATGGTCGCCGTATCGTCGCGCCGATGGAGCTGCGCTCGTCGATCGCCATCGTCAACGGGTCGGTCACGCTCGTACTCGAGGGCATCGCCGACCTGGCCTCGCTGGGTCAGCTGCGCACCGCGCTGCTCTCCGCTGTCGACGCTCATCGCGGCGACGCCGTCCTCGTCGACCTCGACGGACTCGCCGCGCTCGACGACTCAGCCCTCGGGATCCTGCTGGGTGCCGCGGCGACCGCACGCGATCACGCTGGCGATCTCGTCGTGGTCTGCGCCGCACCGGCACTGCGCGAGCGGTTCGCTCGGACACGCCTCGATCGGGCGATCGAGGTGCGCACCTCCGTCGCCGGCGCCTGACGCCGGTCCCGACCGCCGTGGGATGCTGAAGCCATGCACGACGACGAGCCGATCTTCCATCTCGCGTTGCCGGAGGACTGGGCAGGAGCGTTCGAGACCGGGGAGTACCGGATGTCGACCCGCGGGCTGCCGCTGGACGCGGTCGGCTTCATCCATGCGTCGTTCCGGTCGCAGGTCGAAGCGACGGCGAACCGCTTCTACGGCGACCTCGAGCAACTCGTGCGGCTGACGATCGACCCGCTGAAGGTGCCGTCCGAGATCCGGGTCGAGCCGCCCGAACCGGGGAGCGACGAGCGCTTCCCCCACATCTATGGACCGCTGCCGATCGCCGCCGTCGTGGTGACCGATCTGTGGTTCCGCGGTCCGGCCGGGTGGCGCATCGACGATCTCCGTTCACACCCCGGCTGACCGGGATACCCGCGGCAGCCGCCGACCCCGGCACGCCACACCCCGGCTGAACACGTCGCCGATCACTCGGCGGCGTCGCGGCGGATCTCGTCGAGGTCGCCGAACTCGGACTGCTCGGGCGGCCGGCGGCCACCGCGGCGCCGGTCGGCGGCTCGTTCCCGCTCGCGCTGCTCCTCCTCCAGCGCCGCCTCCTCGGCGACGAGGTGTTCGAGGCTGGTCAGACGTCGGGGGTCGAGGGTGCCGTCGGCGATGGCGGCCTGCACTGCGCATCCGGGTTCGCGATCGTGCTTGCAGTCGCGGAAGCGGCAGTGGTCCATCAGGTCGAACACGTCGGCGAACGCCCGCTCGATGCCGTTGCCCGAGAGCCACAGGCTCACGGCTCGGACGCCTGGGGTGTCGATCAACCATCCCGCCCCCGGCAACGGCAGCAGTTCGGCGGCGACCGTCGTGTGGCGTCCGCGCTGGTCGCCCTCGCGGACTGCGGCGGTCGCCTGCTCGTCGGCGCCCAGCAGCGCGTTGACGAGCGTCGACTTGCCGACCCCGCTGGCGCCGAGGAAGGCGAGGGTCCGGTTGCCGGTGGCGTAGCCCCTCAACTCCTCGACACCCTCACCGGTCGCCCCGCTGGCGAGCAGGACGGGAACGGTCAAGGCCACGTCCTCGAGCGACGCACGGGCCGGCTCGGCGTCGTCGACCAGGTCGGCCTTGGTCAGCACGACCACGGGCGTCGCCCCCGAGTCGTAGGCCAACACCAGTTCACGTTCGAGGCGACGCGGGCTCGGCGGCGTGCCGAGCGCGTGCACGAGGAACACCACGTCGACGTTGGCGGCCAGCGTGTCGGCCACCGCGCGCATGCCGTCGAACGAGGCCCGGCGGACGAACGCCGAGGTCCGGGCGAGGACGTGGTCGACGCGTTCGCCGTCCTCGGACGGCACGATCCAATCGCCGACCGCGACGTCGGCGCCGAGGTTGCGAACCCGGCGCGGCTCGGCGTCGCCGATCGCCTCGGGCATGGTCGCGATCAGCGTGCTCCAGCCGCGGTCGAGACGCGAGACCCGCCCCGGTGCCCCGGACCCGCCCACCTCAGCCCAGGCGCGGGCGGTCCGCTGGTCCCAGCCGAGTCGCGTCAGTCCGGCATCGCTCACCAGCCGCGACGGTACTCAGCGGTCCCGTCGACCGACCGCGCACGACGAGGAAATCGCCTCGCCGTCGGTCTCCCCTGGGGTCCCGACCGGGTGCCGCGACGTGCGGATCGGGGAGAGTCCCGGCACACTGCCGCTTGACAAGCACCCGAAATCTGTCGTAGCGAAAGGGCCCGATGTCCAAGCCACTCGTCGTCGTCGAGTCACCCGCCAAGGCGAAGACGCTGTCCAAGTTCCTCGGCAACGAGTACGACGTGCGCGCCTCGGTGGGCCATGTGGCCGACCTGCCGTCGAAGGGCATGAACATCGACGTCGACAACGGGTTCAAGCCGAACTACGAGCTGACCGATCGTGGCAAGACGGTCATCAAGGACCTCAAACAGGCACTCAAGGAGGCCTCCGAGCTCTATCTCGCCACCGATGAAGATCGCGAGGGCGAGGCGATCTCGTGGCATCTGCTCGAGTACCTGAAACCGAAGGTGCCCGTGAAGCGGATGGTCTTCCACGAGATCACCAAGTCGGCGATCGACCACGCCGTCAACAACCCGCGCGACCTCGACTACGGCCTCGTCGACGCCGCCGAGACGCGACGCATCCTCGACCGCCTCTATGGATACGAGGTGTCGCCGGTGCTGTGGCGGCGCGTCAACCGTGGCCTGTCGGCGGGCCGGGTGCAGAGCCCGTCGGTCCGTCTCGTCGTGCAGCGCGAGCGCGAGCGCATCGCCTTCGTCGCCGCCGACTACTGGGACATCGAGCTGACGTCGGCGACATCGCCCGGCTTCTCCGCCAAGCTGGTGGCGCTCGACGGCACGCGCGTCGCCACGGGCAAGGACTTCGACGACCGCGGCGTGGTCTCCGACAAGGTCGTCGCCGTCGACGAGACCCGCGCTCGGTCGCTGGTCGACGGCCTGGAGGACGTCGATGTCACCGTCCGCTCGGTCGAGGAGAAGCCGTACCGGTCGTCGCCGAAGGCGCCGTTCATGACCTCGACGCTGCAGCAGGAGGGCGGCCGCAAGCTGCGCCTGTC
>CAYGLH010000118.1:0-9308 GCA_964350535.1 uncultured Ilumatobacteraceae bacterium | reverse complement strand
GGAACTGGTACGACTTCGACATCCTCGCCGCAGGGGTCGAGGCCGCCGGCCTCACCGCGGCCCTCGATGACGAGTCGGCCGAGCTCACCGTCTTCATCCCGAACGATCGCGCCTTCCAGGCGCTCGTCGCCGACCTGTACGGCTGGAAGTACTGGTTCGCCGGCGAGCAGCAGATCCTCGAGAAGCTGGTCGAGCTCGAGACCGGTGCACCCGGCACGCTCCAGACCGTGATCCTCTATCACGCAGTCCCCGGGGTGATCGACTCCGCCACCGCCCTCAGCGTCGATCGTGGCACGCCGCTGACCACCCTCCAGGGTGGGGACATCTCCGTGTACCCGATCCGCTGGGCGAAGACCGCCGTGCTCGGCGACCAGGACCGTAACGACTTCGATCCGTTCCTGGTCAAGAGCAAGCTCGACATCAGGGCGAGCAACGGCATCGCCCACGGCATCAGCCTCGTGCTCCGTCCCGTCGATCTCTGACGGGGCCGGGAGTGGTCGACTTCTCGCACGTCGCTCCGCCCACCGGCGTGCGAGAATCGATCACCGATGGATGACAGAGAACCGAACGAGCACGCCGCTGCGACCGCCGATGGTCGCGGCGGCGAGCCGCGTGACTGGCCACGGCTGATCCACTCACTGCTCGGCGTGCCGTCGACACACGGCAATCGCCTCCGGGTCCTGCGCAACGGCGACGAGATCTTCCCGGCGATGCTGCGAGCGATCGAGGGAGCGACCGACCGGGTCGACCTCGTCACGTTCGTCTACTGGCGAGGCGACATCGCACAGCGCTTCGCCGACGCGCTGGCGACCGCCGCTCGCCGTGGGTGCCGGGTGCGCGTGCTCATCGACGCCGTCGGCGGGCGCAAGATGAACGACGAGCTGATCGGGCGCATGCGCGACGGTGGCGCAGATGTCCGATGGTTCCGGCCGATCGCCGGCGGGGCCACGCCCGAGATCGGTGAGGTCAACCACCGCACGCACCGCAAGGTGCTGGTGTGCGACGGCAGCGTCGGCTTCACGGGCGGTGTCGGCATCGCCGACGAGTGGGCCGGCGATGCGCGCAACGAGCACGAGTGGCGCGACACCCACCTCGAGGTGCGTGGGCCGGCGGTGGCCGGGCTGCAGGCGGCCTTCCTCGACAACTGGATCGACGACGCGGACGAGCCCTTCGATGCCGCCGACGAGCCGCCCGCCTCGAACGAGCGAGCGGGGGAGAGCGAGTGCACGGTGATCCGCGACGCGGCCGAGACGGGTGCGTCCGACCTGCGCATCCTGCTGCTGGCACTGCTCACGCTGGCACAGCGACGGGTGCGCATCGCCGCCGCCTACTTCAACCCCGACGACCAGCTCCTCGAGGCGCTGTGCCGGGCGAGCGAGCGCGGGGTCGACGTGCAACTGCTGCTCCCCGGCGAGCACGCCGACAAGCGCTTCGTCCAGCTCAGCGCCGAGTCGGCGTACACGACGTTGCTGGAGCGCGGGGTCACGGTGAAGTGCTACGAGCGCTCGATGATGCACGCCAAGATCGTGATCGTCGACGGTGAGATGGCCTCGGTGGGCTCGGCCAACCTCAACCGGCGGTCGATGGAGCACGACGACGAGTGCAACCTGCTCGTGTTCGACCCAGGTGTCGTGGCGGTGCTCGATGCACAGTTCGACGACGACCTCGAGGTGTCGGTGGATCTCGACCCCGAGCGGTGGGCGCAGCGCGGGGTCATCCAGCGGCTCGGCGAGTCGATCACCGGCGTCGCCGAGCGCTGGCTGTAGGGCCGTCGGTCGGACGGCGCGGCGTCACTTCTTGGTGATGCGGTCCTTCACGTCGTCGATGCCCTTCTTGACCTTGTCGGCGACGTCCTCGACCTTCTGCTTGACGTCGGCGGCACGCTGATCGTTCCTGCCGTCCTCCTTGAGGTCGTCGTCGTCGGTCAGGGCGCCGGCGGCCTCCTTGGCGCGGCCCTTCAGGTCGTCGGTCTCGGGATTGCTCATCGGGGGAACTCCTTCATCGGGGGCGACCGGGCGGCCGCCATCGAGTCAGGTGTTCCCGCCCGACCGCCCCGGCAAACACCGGGGGCGGTCGGGTCGGATCGAGTCAGGCGAACGGGATCACGCAGATGAACGAGGTGTTGGCGTCACCGGTGAACCGGGCGAAGAGCTGGTCGAGCTTCTCCTTGGCGCTGTCCGACATCGGCGGTGCCTGCACCGGACGGCGCATGCCGCGCGCCTTGTCGGCGCCCTTGTCGAGCTTGATGATGTCGACGCCACGGGCGATGTCGGCGACGTACACGACGTCCTCGTGGAAGTACGGAGCGAAGCTCGTGCCGCCGTCGGGCCGGAAGTACGCCACCTGGATCGGTTCGCGCGGGTTGGAGATGTCGAGGAACCTCGTGCCCTGTCCGTACCACGAGTAGGCGACGAGCGAGCCGATCCGGTCGAAGTAGTGCGCCGAGCAGAACGGTCCGGTCGGGTCGGTGCCCTCCTCACCGGTGGGGCTCCATGTCGACACGGTCTCGAGGCGGAACGGATCCTCCGGTGTCGACCTCCATCCCTGTCCGCCGAAGCTGCCCCGGAGGGTAGCGATGGCGAAGACGCCGATGCCGTCACAGGTCGGCGAACCGAACGCTTCCTCGGTGAGCAGCACGAGCTCGCCGGGGAAGAAGCCGTGGCGCGATGCGCCCGGGATCCAGTCGCGTCCGACCGGGCGGTCGGCGTTGTGGATGAACTTCGACGGGGTGGCTGCTTCCTCGGTGCCGCCGCCGGCGAACGGGACGGGGTTGGTCGCCGTCGCCCAGCGGATCCGACGGTCGACCGGATCCCAGCGAATGCCCTTGGTCCAGTAGCCGCGGACGCCGCCGCGGCCCGACACCCAGGCGACGCCGCGGGAGTCGACCTGCACATCGTGGGCATAGTCGGTGACGCCGTCGTTGCGCTCGGTGTCGATCGCCACCGGCGAGGTCCTGACGTTGTCGAGGTCGCGGATGTCGGTGGCGAAGATCGGGCGACCGCCGGGCCACTCGGCGGCCTGCTCGGTGTTGCTCGCCGGCCCACCGGTCCACAGGAAGTCACAGCTGTTGATGCAGGTGGTGGTGTGTCCGACCGGCAGCTCGAGCTTCATGTCGCGCGGGTTGGCGGCGTCGACGATGTACACGCCGCCGACATCGTTCGGGTCGGACGTGGAGCCGTCGAAGGCGCGCGGGTCGCGCGCCATGAACACGAGCTTGCGGTCCTGGTCGACGTTCATGTCCTCGTTCTCCCAGAACGAGCGGTTGAACGGGCCGGTGCCGTCGCCGGGCAGCAGGAAGACGTCGGCCGGGAGTTCGTCGAGGAGGACGGGCGACTCCGGGTCGCTGATGTCGTAGCTCTTCAAGCCGAAGGTGCCCGACACCATCATCACGTCGAGCGCCTTGCGGCCACGTCCGTACTCGAGGAAGTTGAGGGCGACCGCCCCGCTGGTGTCGGCCACGTTGTCGACGAAGTCGACGTTGCCGTACGAACCGGGCGGATCCTCGGCCGCGACGGCCGGTACCCCCATCGCCAAGGTGCTGGCGAACAACGTCCCAGCAAGCAGCTTTCTCATCGATCCCTCCCGAATCTCGTGCGCACCGCTCCGGGCACGGTACGACGGTCGCGCGCGCCGCGTCCAGTCCGAGCTGTGAATGCCCTGTGAACGAACCGGCGTGCGGCATGCTCGCGGGATGGCCGACGTCGTCGATCCCGCCTGGAACATCGGGGACAACCCGAACGGTGGCTACCTCGTCGCGCTGGCCCTGCGCCGCGTGTTCCTGCCCGGCGATCCCGATCTCGCGCCGTGGTCGGTCACCGCGCACTTCCTCCGGCCCGGCATCGCGGGTGCTCGGTACGAGGTGGAGGCGGAGACCGTCAAGGACGGGAAGACCGCGACGTTCGTGCAGGCGCGCCTGGTGCAGGAGGGATCGGAGCGGGTGCGCGTCGCCGGCGTGCTCGGGACGGTGACGCCCGGGGCGAGCGCCGGACGCGTGATCGAGGCGGCACCCCCCGCCATCCCGCCGCCTGCTGACTGTCCGCCGCGGTCGGCGGGCGAGCAGGGCGTCGCGCTGCCGATCCTCGACCGGCTCGACATCCGGATCCATCCGGATCAGGTGCGCGCCGGGCAGGCCGGCGACCCGGTGGTGAGTGGGTGGATCCGGCACCGCGACGGCTCGCCGCCGGACGGCGTGTCGCTGGCGGTGTTCGCCGACGCCTTCCCGCCGAGCGTGTTCGGTCGCTTCGGCGCCGTCGGATGGGTGCCGACGATCGAGCTGACGGTGCACGTCCGGCGGCGCCCTGCGCCGGGCTGGATCCTCGGTCGCTTCGAGACGCGCGACCTCGCGGGCGATCGGTTGATCGAGGACGGGACGTTGTGGGACGAGTCCGGAGCGGTGGTCGCCACCTCGCGCCAGCTCGGTCTGCTCAGGACCTGACGTACGTCGCGGGCCCGGCGTCCGTTCCCCTCAGCGCGGCGCGGTCAGCACGGTCGGTCAGCGCGGTCAGCGCGGCGCGGTCAGCGCGGTCAGCGCGGCGCGGGGCCGCGGCGTCGCAGCTCGTCGACGCGATCGATGGCGTCCTGCAGGTCGTTGATCCAGTCGCCCTCGTGTTGGGCGACGAGTTGCACGCACCAGCTCACCGCCTCGCTGCGCGACCGGGCCACCCCAGCCGCGATCAGCGTGTCGAGCACGACCCGCTGTTCCATCCGCAGGCGCGTCATGACGGGCACGCTGAGGGTGGTGAACGGCACCATCGTGTCGCCGCACCGGGCGACCCACGACACCTGCCGCCGGTAGAGCGCCTCGGCGCGCGTGGCGATGGCGACGCGCTCGTCGCGCGTCGACTCGCGGAACTCGAGGATCGCCTGTTGCTGGGTCGCCTCGGCGGCGCCGGCCACGTCGGGGTCGGTATCGGGGCAGGCGAGCGTGACGACGACCACGATCTCGTCGCGGTCGACGTCGACATCGGGCGCCGTGTGCACCCAGCGCTGCGGGATCTCCTTGATGAACCAGGTGCGGATCGTGTCGGGCGAGACGGCAGGTGGTGCAGGCATGGTGCGGCGATAACCTCCGAGCAACACTGTAATTCAGTAATTGCAGAAAGGCAAGACGTGTCACATACCGACCATGCCCCCGACGCCCGGACCGCCCTCACCGCCCTCCCGGTGCTGCGGTCGCCGAACGCCGTCGCCTTCCCCGAGATGGTGGTGACGGTCGCCCTCGAGAGCAGCGAGGCCAAGGCCGTCGCCGGCGCCGCCGACGACGACCAGGTGGTGCTCGTGCCCGTGGCCGACGGCCGGTTCGCCCGCGTCGGCAGCGTCGCCACGATCGAGAACCGCGGCACCCTCCCGAACGGCACCCCGGCACTGACGCTGCGCGTCACCGGCCGCGTCGAGCGCGGCGCGGCGCGCGCCGGCACCGGCGACGCGCTCTTCGTCGATGTCGCCGTGGTCGACGACGTCCTCACCGACGAGACGTCGTCGCTCGCGGCCCGCTACCGCGCCCTCGCCGGCTCGCTCATCGACGAGATGGGCGGTGGGCGCTGGAAGGCGGCCCTGCCCGACACCGACCACCCAGGTGCGCTCGCCGACACCATCGCCTACTGGCCCGAGCTGACCTACGAACAGCGCATCGAGCTGCTCGAGACCACCGGCGTCGACGATCGGCTGCGGCTGGCCACGGGCTGGGCGGAGGCGGCGCTGCAGGAGCTGCAGCTCGCCAAGAAGGTCCGCCAAGAGGTTGACGAGGGGATCGAGAAGGACCAGCGCGAGGCCGTCCTCCGCCGCCAGCTGGCGGCGATCCGCAAGGAGCTGGGCGACGACGACGGAGACGTCCTCGACGACTATCGCGCCCGCCTCGACGGTCTCGACGTGGCCGACGCGGCACGGGCCGCGATCGGCAAGGAGATCGACCGCCTCGAACGCACGGGCGAGCAGAGCCAGGAGGGTCAGTGGATCCGCAGCTGGCTCGACGCGGTGTTCGAGGTGCCGTGGGGCGAGCGCACCGAGGACAACCACGACCTCGCGGCGGCGCGCGACGTGCTCGACGCAGACCACACCGGTCTCGACGACGTCAAGGACCGGATGATCGAGCACCTCGCAGTTCGCAAGCTCCAGGAGGAGCGGGGTGTCAGCGTCGACGCCCGCCGTCGCAGCAACGCCATCCTGACCCTCGTCGGGCCCCCGGGCGTCGGCAAGACGTCGCTCGGCGAGTCGGTCGCCTCGGCGTTGGGCCGGCGCTTCGTGCGGTTGGCGCTCGGTGGGATCCGCGACGAGGCCGAGATCCGAGGACACCGCCGCACGTACGTGGGCTCGCGCCCCGGCCGCCTGGTGCGGGCGCTCGTCGAGGCGGGCTCGATGAACCCGGTGATCCTGCTCGACGAGATCGACAAGATCGGCGCCGACTACCGCGGCGACCCCTCCGCGGCGCTGCTCGAGGTGCTCGACCCGGCGCAGAACCACAGCTTCCGCGACCACTACCTCGAGTTCGAGCTCGACCTCTCCGACGTCGTCTTCATCGCCACCGCCAACCAGCTCGAGACGATCCCGCCGGCGCTGCTCGATCGCGTCGAGGTGATCCGCCTCGACGGGTACACCGACGTCGAGAAGGGCACCATCGCCCGACAGCACATCCTCCCGCGGCTGCGCGAGCGGATCGGGTTGCGCGACGACGAGGTCGTGCTCGACGACGCGACCATCGAGCGGGTCGTCGCCGACTGGACCCGCGAAGCAGGGGTCCGCAACCTCGAGCGTCAACTCGACAAACTGCTGCGCAAGGCGGCCACCACGCTCGCCAGGGGCGAGCGCACCGCACCCGTCACGATCGGCGCCGACGACCTCACCGGCTCATTGGGCAAGCCGGTGCCGCGCGACGACCTCACCGCTCGCGCCGGCGGCCCTGGCGTCGCCACTGGATTGGCCGTCACCGGTGCGGGCGGCGACGTGCTGTTCGTGGAGACCTCGGTGATGGACGGCGACGAGGGGCTGGTGCTCACCGGACAGCTCGGCGACGTGATGAAGGAGTCGGCCGAGATCGCCCGGTCGTACCTGCGGGCGAACGCCGACCGCCTCGGCCTGACGGGCCTCGATCGGCGGCTCCACGTCCACTTCCCGTCGGGGGCGGTGCCGAAGGACGGTCCGTCGGCGGGCATCACCATGACCACGGCGATCGCCAGCCTCCTGTCCGGGCGGCCGGTGCGCTCCGACGTGGCGATGACCGGCGAGATCTCGCTGCAGGGCAAGGTCCTGCCGATCGGCGGGGTCAAGCAGAAGCTGCTCGCCGCCGACCGCGCCGGCATCTCCACGGTGATCATCCCGCAGCGCAATGGCGTCGATCTCGACGACGTGCCTGCGGAGGTGCGCGACCGGCTCGACATCCACACCGTCGACGAGATCGGCGAAGTGCTCGACCTCGCCCTCGAGTCGAGCTGACGTCCAGCTGTCCTGGCGCCCGCCGGTGGGCCGGCGTCAGGACGTCAAGGCGTCGGGCCGCTGATGTGCGGGTCGTAGGTCGGTGTCGGTTCGCGCCGCGGCACGAACAGCATCACGATCCAGCCGAGCGGCGGGACCAGGCCGAGCAGGGCACCCAGGACCGGGTAGCCCTTGGCGATGCCGATGCGCCACCCGACGAAGGGGCCGACGGTGACGACGACGAGCAACACGATCCACTGCACGGAGGCACCTTACCGGCGGGACCAGGTCGGCACCCGAGGGCGGCGGCGGGCGATCACCCGTCGTCGCCTTGCCCGTCGGTCTCCTGTTCGGTCTCGTCGTCCAGCGCCTCGTCGGCCTCGTCCTCAGCAGCCTCGGCGGCGTCGTCGAGCGCGGCGATGCGGTCGAGCGCGCCCGCCATCGCCTCGTCGAGTTGCTCGGCGAACGTCGGGTAGTCGAGGGTGCCGGCGATCCACTGGCTGATCAGCTCCCACAGCAGACCCGACCCGACGTCGGGGGGCATCCAGTCGCTGGCGTCGACCATCGTCACCTCCGCGCCCTCGGCGGCGTTGTCGATCGACGCCCGGTAGCGGTGCGGGTACACGTCCTCGTCGACGTCGGGGTTGGCGGCGATGAAACCGCCCTGCTCCGCCCAGATCGACGCCGATCGAGGACCTGCCAGGTAGGCCATCACCTCGTCGATGTCCTCCGACGAACGGAACTGCACGATGTAGTCGCCGCCGACGACCAGCGCGTCGTCGCCGGCGCGCACACCCGGCAGGAGGAAGAAGTCGACGTCGCCGTCCGGGCCGATCTCGATGCCGTCCGGCATCCACGACGTGGCGAAGTCGGCCTGCTTGTAGAGCGCGCACCCCGGCGGGTCGGTGAGCAGCGGCCCCCAGGCCTCGTCGACCGGCCGTTCCAGCACGGTCCGCAACCCGGCCGCCACACGTCCGGGGGCCAGCACAAGGTCGTGGAACTCTTGGAACGAGGGGGCGATGGCGTCGTCGGCGAACTGCACGTCGCCCTCGACCCACTCCTGGTACACGTCGGCGCCGGCGTTGCGCAGCACGAGGTCCTCCACCCAGTCCGTCGCCGCCCAGCCGGTGGCCGACCCGGCCTCGATCGAGAAGCACCACGGCGCGAACTCGGTGTCGTCCTGGACCGTCTCGACCAGTGTCGCCAGCTCGTCGAGGGTCTCGGGGATCTCCCAGCCGTGCTCCTCGAACACGTCCGGGCGGTACCAGACGAGGCTCTTCACCGACAGCCTGAACGGGATCGCGTACACGTCGCCGGCGTCGTTGGCCGTGCCCTCGTCCAGTCCGAACGTGCCGATGACGGTGCTGCGCACGTCGTCGTGGAGGGGGATCAGCTGTCCCTGCGAGATCAGTTCCTCGATCAGCCCCAGCTGCGGCACGGCGGCGATGTCCGGTGGATCGGCGCCCTCGCCGGCGCGCTGGCGGAGGTCGCGGACGAAGTCGGCGCTGCCGACGAACCGGATGTCGATGTCGGAGATCGCCTCGAACGGGGCGAGGACCTCGGCGAAGCTGTCGGCCTCGCCGTCGCGCCACGAACCCATGATCTCCACGACGTCCTCGTCGTCCGTGCTGCTGTCACCCCCGCACCCCACGACGCCGACCAGCGCGACGAGTGCCCCGAGCGCGCCCAGCTGGCTGCGTCGTGTCATCGGACGCTCACCTCGAACAGTTCGTCGCGTTGGTACTGCAGCGCGCCCAGCTGGCTGCGTCGTGTCATCGGACGCTCACCTCGAACAGTTCGTCGCGTTGGTACTGCAGTCGCAGATCGACCGGGCCGTCGAAGCGGCGCTCGATCCGTTCCGCCAGGCGCCACGCCGCCTGCGGGTCGTTGGGGCCGGACAC
>CAYGLH010000117.1:0-9334 GCA_964350535.1 uncultured Ilumatobacteraceae bacterium | reverse complement strand
GGTGCGGTCGTCGACGTAGGCCGGCAGGGTGAAGTTCTGCATCCACGTGCCGACCTGGGACAGAGCGAGGCCGAGGAAGATGATCCGAAACCCGCGGTAGGAGAGCGCGGCGCGTGCGGTGCCGGGCGTGCGGCCGTGGGTCGGTGGCGCGGAGTTGTCGATCGCGCTGGTGGGGGAGGCGTTCATCGGGTCGGGGCTGGGCCCGGCGGCTGCCCTTGACCCACGGGTCAAGTTACCGGAGCGGTCGGAAGCAGGCGCGCACGTCGTCGACGAACACGTCGGGAACCTCGAACGCCGCGAAGTGCCCGCCGCGTTCGTGTTCGGCCCAGTGCACGATGTTGCTGAACTGGGTCTCGGCCCAGTGCCGGATCGGCGGGACGATCTCCTGCGGATAGACCGAGACCCCGGCCGGCACGTCGACGTGGAACCGCGGGCCACGCCCGAAGCTCTCCCAGTAGATCCGTGCCGAGCTGGCGCCCGAGGCGGTCGCCCAGTAGAGCATCACGTTGTCGAGCAGTTCGTCGCGGGTCAGCACGTTCTCGGGATGACCGTCGCAGTCCGTCCACGCCCAGAACTTCTCGAGGATCCACGCCGCTTGCCCGCTCGGGCTGTCGACGAGGCCGTAGCCCACCGTCTGCGGGCGGGTCGACTGCTGCTTGGAGTAGCCGGAGTCCCAGTCCTGGTAGTACTTCGCCCGTTCGAGGGCGTTCGCCTCCTCCGGTGTCGGCGGGTCGGAGATGGCACCCATCGCGCCCATCGTCAACGTGACGTGGACGCCGGCGCAATGGTCGGGGTCGAGCGAGCCGATCGCCGTCGTCACCGCAGAGCCCCAGTCGCCGCCTTGCGCGACGTAGCGGTCGTAGCCGAGCCGGGCCATCAGCTGGGCGAAGACCTCGCCGATCTTGCCGACACCCCACCCGGTCTCGGACGGCTTGCCGGAGAAGCCGAAGCCCGGCAGCGACGGCGCGACGACGTGGAACGCGTCCGCAGGGTCGCCCCCGTGTGCGACGGGGTCGACGAGCGGTCCGATCACCTTGTGGAACTCGACGATCGACCCCGGCCATCCATGGGTGATGATCAGGGGGAGGGCGTCGGGATGTGGCGACCTGGCGTGGATGAAGTGGACGTCGAGTCCGTCGATCTCGGTGGTGAACTGCGCGAAGCGGTTGAGCTGGCGCTCGCGCGCTCGCCAGTCGTACCCGTCGGCCCAGTAGTCGCACACCTCGCGCACGTAGCGCAGCGGGATCCCCTGTGACCAGTCGTCGACCGGTTCGGCCTCCGGCCACCTGGTGTTGCGGAGACGGTGCCGGAGGTCGTCGAGCACCTCGTCGGGAACGTCGATGGTGAACGGCGTGATCGCGTCGGACATGCCGCCAACGTAGGCGGCGTGGTTCAGGACCGTCGGGCCGGGCCGTCCGTGGCCCCGCCGGCAAAGGCCTGGGCGATCTCCATCCACTCGCGCGCTGCGTCGCCGGCGATCTCGAGTGACGTGTCGTCGACGTGGCGGCGTTGCGTGACGACGAGGCAGAAGTCCTCGGCCGGGCCGCTGACCCGTTGGTCGGCGTCGTCGGGACCGAACGTCCAGACGACGCCCGACGGCGCCGTGAGCTCGACCGTGACCGCCGCGGACGGCGCATCGAGCCCGCGGTTGGCGTAGCTCCACCCGCGCGTGATGAACCCGAGCTGGGCGATGTGGCGTAACCGGTCGGTGGCCGTTCGCTCGGCATCGAGGGCGTCGATGATGTCCTGCCCATGGGCCCAGGTCTCCATCAGCCGGGCGGTGAGGAAGGACTTGGCACCCATCGACGGCCCGTACCACGGCACCCGCCCGTCGTCGGCGAGCGTCGCCGCCGCATCGGCGAGCCGGAGCCGGTTGGCCCGCCACGCCTCCAGGAGCTGCGCGGCGTCCATCGCCCGGTACGCGCCGAGCGTCGCGTCGTCCATCTCCTCCGGTGAACCGGCGACGGCGCCCAGCATCTGCGAGAGATGGTCGGCGAAGGCGTCGGGATCGTCGATGGCCAGCGCCGCCGTGCCGTCGAAGAACGTGAGATGACCGATCTGGTCGGCCACCGACCAGCGCGGGCTGGCGGTCGGCGTCGTCCAGGCCGACTCGTCCATCGTGGCGACGACATCGTCGAGTGCCTGTTGCTCGGCGAGGAGATCGGCGCGGACATCGGCGACGTTCATAGGGCAGCGACCCTATTGCAGGGGTGGTGCCGCTCGGCCACGTGGAGGTGCGGGCTGGTACGTTCGCCGCCATGCAGGGGACCATCTGCCGAGAGGAGCGTTGATGCCGATCGGCACCGTCATGCACAGCCGGCTCGACACGACGAGCGACGAGTACAAGTCGAACCTGGCGCAGATGCAGGCGTTGTGGGACGTCGTGGCCGCCGAACTGGCCAAGGTGCCGACGATCGGCGGTCAGCGCTACGTCGACCGGCACCGCCGGCGCGGCAAGATGCTGGTGCGCGAGCGCGTCGAGGCGCTGGTCGACCCGCACACCCCGTTCCTCGAGATCTGCCCGCTCGCCGCGTGGGGGACACAGGACCCGATCGGCGCCGGCACGGTGACGGGGATCGGCGTGGTCGAGGGGGTCGAGTGTGCGATCGTCGGCACCGACATGACCTACCGCGGCGGTTCGGCCAACCCGACCACGTGGCGCAAGGGCCACCGTTTCAACGAGATCATCCGCGAGAACCGCCTCCCGGTGATCACGCTCAACGAGTCGGCCGGCGCCGACCTGCCCCGCCAGGCCGACCTGTTCATCGAGGGCGGACGCGGGTTCCGTGACATCACGATGCACTCCCGGATGGGCATCCCGTCGATCACGGTGGCGTTCGGGCCGAACACGGCCGGCGGGGCGTACACGCCTGGCATGAGCGACTACACGGTCTTCGTCAAGGAGCGCGGCACCGCCTATCTCGGCGGGCCGCCCCTGGTGAAGATGGCGATCGACGAGATCGTCGACGAGGAGACCCTCGGCGGAGCGGAGATGCACTCGCGCACGAGCGGTCTGTCCGACTACCTGGCCGCCGACGAGATGGACGGGCTGCGGATCGCCCGGCAGATCATGCGCCACCTCCGGTGGGAGAAGCTGGGTCCGGGACCGAGCGAGCCGGCCGACGACCCGGTGTACGACCCCGCCGACCTGCTCGGCTGCGCCTCTGCCGACGTGCGGGTGCCGTTCGACATCCGCGAGATCTACTGCCGGCTGCTCGACGGCAGCCGGTTCGAGGAGTTCAAGCCGCTCTACGGCGACAAGCTGGTGTGCGGGTGGGGATCGATCTGCGGGTTCCCGGTCGGCCTGCTCGGCAACAACGGGATCCTGTTCTCCGAGGAGGCCAAGAAGGGGGCGCAGTTCATCCAGTTGTGCAACCGCACCGACACGCCCCTCGTGTTCCTCCACAACATCACGGGGTTCATGGTCGGTTCGAAGGCCGAGCAGGGCGGCATCATCCGCAACGGCGCGAAGTTGATCAACGCCGTGTCCAACTCGACGGTGCCGCACTTCAACCTGATGGTCGGCGCCAGCTACGGCGCCGGGAACTACGGCATGGGTGGCAAGGCCTACGACCCGCGGTTCATCTTCACCTGGCCGAACCATCGCATCGCCGTCATGGGTCCGAAGCAGCTCGCCGGCGTGATGGACATCATCGCCCGCAACTCGGCGGCGGGTCGTGGCGAGGAGGTCGACGAAGCGGCGCTCGCTGCCCGCACCGGAGCGCTCGAGGCCCAGATCGAGGACGAGTCGACGGCGCTGTACTCCACCGGACGATTGTGGGACGACGGGATCATCCACCCGGCCGACTCGCGGACCGTGCTGGGCATCGCCCTGTCGGCGGCCCACAGCAACGTGGTCGAGGGCACCTCCGAGTACGGCGTGTGGAGGCACTGACATGGCAGCTCACGACGTTCGACACATCAGCACGCTGCTGATCGCCAACCGCGGCGAGATCGCCGTGCGCATCGCCGGCACCGCGCAGCGGCTCGGCATGACGGCGGTCGGCGTGTACTCCGAGCCGGACGCCGCCGCGCTCCACGTGCGTGCCATGGACCGGGCGGTCGCCCTCGGCGGAGCTGCACCGGCCGAGAGCTATCTGCGGATCGACGCCGTGCTCGAGGCAGCGCGCCGCACCGGTGCCGATGCCGTCCACCCGGGCTACGGCTTCCTCGCGGAGAACGCCGAGTTCGCCGAGGCGGTCCTCGCCGCCGGCTTGGTGTGGGTCGGGCCGACGCCCGACCAGATCAGGCTGCTCGGCGACAAGGTCGCCGCCAAGCGGGCCGCGATCGAGGCCGGCGTGCCGACCACCGACGTGATCGAGGTCGCCGACGGTGCTGTTCCCGACGGCGTGACCTTCCCGGCGCTCGTCAAGGCGGCGGCCGGCGGCGGCGGTCGTGGGATGCGCATCGTGCGCGACCCTGCCGATCTCGCCGACGCCCTCACCGGCGCAGCGCGCGAGGCGAAGGCGGCGTTCGGCGACGGCACCGTCTTCATCGAGCCGTTCATCGATCGCGGCCGGCACATCGAGGTGCAGATCATGGGCGACGCCCACGGCAACGTCGTGCACCTCGGCGAGCGCGAGTGCTCGATCCAGCGACGCAACCAGAAGGTCGTCGAGGAGTCGCCGTCCGCCGGCATCTCGCCTGCGGTTCGGCAGCGGTTGTGCGACGGCGCCCTGGCCCTCGCCCGCCACGTCGGGTACGAGGGTGCGGGCACCGTGGAGTTCATGGTCGGGGCCGACGAGACGATCACGTTCCTCGAGGTCAATACGCGGTTGCAGGTCGAGCACCCGGTGACCGAGGCGGTCACCGGTCTCGACCTCGTCGAACTGCAGTTGCAGGTCGCTGCAGGTCAGCCCCTGTCGCTGGCACAAGACGACATCGCCATCGACGGACACGCCATCGAAGTGCGGCTGGTCGCCGAGGATCCCGCCGCCGGGTGGTTGCCGTCGACGGGGGTGCTGCACGACTTCTCGATGTGGCAGCCGGGCGTGCGCGTCGACGCCGGGTTCGAGGCCGGCTCGGTGGTTCCCGCCGAGTACGACTCGCTGCTGGCCAAGGTGATCGTGCACGCCGACGACCGGACCACGGCGGCGCGCCGGCTGGCGCGCGCCCTCCGTTCGGCGGAGATCTCGGGCGTGCGGACGAACGCCGAGATGCTGGTGGCGACGTTGGGCGATGCCGACTTCCTCGCCGCCGACACCCCGACCTCCTACCTCGACGAGCATCCCGACGTCAGCGCCGCGTCGCGCCCACCCGAGGTCGTCCGTTCGTTGCTGGCCGCCGCCGTGGTCGCTCACGAGCGCGCCACGCGCGACGTCGGTGCACCGCTGGACTTCGCGCCGTCGGGCTGGCGCAACGTGCGCACGACCGGCCAGCGGGCGCGCTGGCGGGTCGGCGACGAGGAGCTGGCCGTCGAGTTCACCCGCACGGGTCGCGAGTCGGCCTCGCTGCTGATCGGCGAGTGGCCCACCCCGACCGAGGACGGTTCACTGTCACCCGACGAGCGGGCGGTGGTCGAACTGCGCGAGCTGCACACCGACGACCTCGATCGGGTGACGCTCGAGATCGACGGAGTCGCCGCCACGTCGGATGCCTGGGTCGACGGTGACAACGTCACCGTCGCCGGGCCGTCCGGGTTCGCCGTGTTCCAGCTGGTCCCGCGCTTCACCGTCCACGAGGCCGACGAGGGCGGCGGCGGTCCGATCTGCCCGCTCCCCGGCACCGTGCTGTCGGTGCATGTCGCCGACGGTGACCACGTCGAGGAGGGAGCGCTGTTGATGGTGGTCGAAGCGATGAAGATGGAGCACCGCATCACCGCCTCGGCACCGGGCGTGGTCGACGCGGTGCGCTTCGCCGTCGGCGATCGCGTCGACACCGGCGATCTCCTCGTCGCCTTCCACGTCGACGAGGAGTCCTAGTCGACAGGGGAGTCCGTCGACGGGGAGTCCTGGTCGAAAGGGAGTCCTCCTCGACCGGGGGTCAGACGTGCACCATGTCGGCGTGCGCCGGCTCGCTGTAGTGCTCGGCGAACAGCTTGGCGACCAGCTCGGCACGGCTCGACACCCCGACCTTCTCGAACACGGTCTTGATGTGATCGCGCACGGTGTGCTGTGACACGAAGAGTCGGCCGGCGACCTCCGAGGTCGTGTCGCCGCTGGCGAGCGCGGCGACGACCTGTTGCTCGCGCTGGGTCAAGGAGTAGGCGCTGATCACGATCGGCGCGATCTCCGAGCCCTTCGCCGGTTCGATCACGACGGCGACGGAGTCGGGCTCGTCGCGCTGAGAGGTCAGTGTGGACGCGTGGAGCACGAGCCAACGGCCGCGCTGGTCGCGCAGGCGCAGTCGAGCGACGCGGCTGTCGACGCCGTCGGCGACGGCGCGGGCGTGGGCCAGCAGCGCCCAGATCGGGCTGATGCGGCGCTCGAGGTGCGGTGCCGTCAGCAGCGCCTCGACCTCGAGGCAGGCCGGGTCCAGGTCGGGCGAGAACGTCGAGTCGATGGTGCCGATCAGTTGTCGCAGCCAGTACACGGCGCTGTCGTTCGCCGACACCGGCCGCGACGTCGCATCGAACACGATCAGCCCCGGCGCGCAGTCGGCATCGAGCCATGGTGAGTGGGCGCGCACATGCGTGCGCAGCGCCGTGGCGATGAGGCCGGACGCCTTGTTCATCAAGGTGACCTCGGCCGCCGAGAACGGGTCGCGACCCTGCTCGCGCAGCAGCCCGACGGTGCCCCACGTGCTCTCGCCGGTCCGCAGCACGGCCCGCAGCTCGTCGGCGTAGCCGTGCGGCCGCAGCACCTCGCGGTAGCGGGCGCTGCGGATGAGGTCGCCGTCCAAGGCGATGTTCAACGTGGTCGCCGGTTCGGGGCTGCGGGCGAGGTCGACGAACTGCGCGGCGTCGGACACGTGGAACTCGTGATACCAGAACGTGTCGCAACTCGACGCCTCGAGGCCTTCGATCCTCACGGGTGACGACGTGAGCAGCGTGAGCGGGTCGACGCCGAACCAGGTGGCACCGTCGTGGGGGACGAGTTGGTGCAGGTCGTCGGACAACCGTTCGAACAGCTCCTGTCCCGAGGCGGACTCGGCACAGCTGGAACCGATGCGCCCGAGGGCTGCATCGAAGTCCACCCCGGTCTTCATGATTCGAACAGTACGCCTGTCGGCGGCGCAGGGATACCCCCTCAATTGGGGGATGTCGGCGCCGAATCTCCCCGACGGCGGGGGATGGTGCGCGAGCCGTCTCCGGGCGGATGGTGGTGCATGCACATCAGGTCACGACGACGAAAGGACACCACCATGAGTGCAACCACATCAACCATCGAACCCTTCGAGATCGCTCCGGAGACGTTCCTGATCCCCAATCTCTCACCTGCCGGCCCGGGCGTGTACGTCCCGGTCAACTCGATGCTGATCCGTGGCGCCGAACCGGTCATCGTCGACACGGGCGCGCCGCTGCACCGCGAACGCTGGCTCGAGCAGGTGTTCTCGCTGGTCGACCCCCACGACGTGCGATGGATCTTCCTGTCGCACGACGACGGCGACCACACCGGCGGGCTGCTCGACGCGCTGGAGCGCTGCCCCAACGCCACCGTCATCGGCAACTTCTTCCTCGTCGAGCGTCTCCACCTGGAGATGGACCTGCCGATCCAGCGGTTCCGTTCCGTGGACCACGGCGAGCAGTTCGACGTTGGCGACCGCACGCTGCAGCTCTTCCGGCCACCGATCTTCGACGGTCCGACGACCCGCGGCCTCTACGACCCGACGACCGCCACGATGTGGATCGTCGACGCGTTCGCCTCGATGGTCGCCGACGAGGACGGGCTGCACGACGTCCGTTCGACGCCCGCCGACCTCTACGACGGGACGTTCCGGGCGTTCAACAGCATGGTCTCGCCGTGGCACGAGTGGCTGGACCCGGCGCGATACCGGCGCCACGTCGACGACGTCGGGGCGCTGGGCGTGCTGACCGTCGCCTCCGCCCATGCGGGCGTGCACCAAGGTCCCAACATCCATGACGCGTTCGAGCGCGTGCGGGCGCTGGCCGGCGCGCCGATCACGCCCGACCCCGGTCAGCAGGGGCTCGACGAGATGCTCGCCGCGAGCCTCGCGCCGGCGTGAGGCGCGGCGCGCTCAGGGCGTGAGGATGTCGGCGAGAGTCGGCAGCAGCTGGGCAGGTCCGCTGAGGAGGAACTCGGTGATGCACGTGTCGTGCCACGCCGCGGCCTCCTCGCGGATCTTCTCCGGTGGGCCGACCAACGCCACGTCCTCGACCATCGCCAGCGGGATGGCGGCCGCCGCCTCCTGCTTCTTGCCGGCGAGATACAGCTCCTGCACCTCGTTGACCGTGCCCTCGTGGCCCATCCGGGCGAAGACCTCGTAGTGGAAGTTGGCGTCCTTGGCCCCCATCCCGCCGGCGTAGAGGGCGAGCATGGGGCGGACCATGTCGGCGCACGCCTCGGCGTCGTCGCCCGGGATCACCATCGTGGTGGCGGTGACCGCGAAGCGGTTCGCCTTGTCCGGATCGCCCGATGCGGCGAACCCGCGGTCGAGGCAGTCGCGGTAGAACTGGTCCTCCTTCGGTGAGAAGAACAGCGGCATCCACCCATCGCAGATCTCCGCCGCCAGCGCGACGTTCTTCGGGCCCTCGGCGGCGAGATAGATGGGGATGTGCGAACGCAGCGGGTGCACGGTCGACTTCAGCGGTTTGCCGAGGCCCGCACCCTCGGTGGCGGGAAGGTCGTAGAACTCGCCGTGGAACTCCACCGGCTCGTCGCGGGCGACGATCTTCCGGATGATCTCCACGTACTCGCGGGTGCGGGCGAGCGGGCGGGGATAGGGCTGGCCATACCAGCCCTCGACGACCTGCGGGCCCGACGCGCCGAGGCCGAGGATGCACCTGCCGCCGGACAGATGATCGAGCGTGATCGCCGCCATCGCCGCCGCCGCCGGCTGGCGAGCGGACAGCTGCATGATCCCGGTGCCCAACTGCACGCGCTCGGTGGAGGCGCCCCACCACGCCAACGGCGTGAGCGCGTCCGACCCGTAGGCCTCGGCCGTCCAGATCGAGTTGAAGCCGAGGCGCTCGGCCTCGGCGACCGCTTCCTGCGCGCCTGCCGGTGGCCCGGCCGACCAGTATCCAGTGTTGTACCCCAGCTTGATCTCGGACATGGTGCGCACGATACGGGACGGGCTTGGAGCCGCCGTCAGTGGCCGGGTTCGAAGCGGATCGGGAGCGATGCCGGGCCGAAGATGCCCACCGCCGGCGACTTCCACCCGACCTCCCCGTCGAGCCGCATGCCGGGAAGGCGGCGGGCGAGCAGCGGCAGGG
>CAYGLH010000116.1:6703-9381 GCA_964350535.1 uncultured Ilumatobacteraceae bacterium | reverse complement strand
AGATCGCGGGGTTGCTCAGCGCTGGAGGCGGCGGAGCCAGCTCTCGGCGTAGCGCAGACGGCGGTCGAGCTGGTCGATCGTGGCGCTCGCCACCTTGGTGACGCCGGCGAGCCGGTTCATCTCGGCGTTGACCCGGGCGTGGCTCCAGCCGGTCATGTCGACGAGGCGCTTGGCCACGTGGGCGTTGCGCGTCCGCAAGTCGTCCTTCTGCTCGGCGACGCTCAACGAACCCCAGGTGACGGTGCCCGCACGCGTCGGGATCTCGGGGAGCTCCACCGCCAACGCGGGATCGGCGGCGAACACGGGCTCGGGCACGTCGGGCTCGTCGTCGTAGCGCGGCGGTGCGAGCTCTTCGGGGGTGAACGCCGGCTCGTACTGGACGCCGCTGTCGGTCACGGTGTGGACGGTGATGTCGGTGGCGGTGGACGACACCACCGAGAACAGCGCCAGTTGCTCGGCCTGCTCGTCCCCGGCGGCGACCTGTCGGTCGAGCTCGGCGGGGTCGACGGCCGCGTCGTCGTCGCTCCCGGGAGGGCGCAGCACGTGGCGGCGGGCTTCGGCGATGGTGAAGGCGTGCGCCCGCAGCCGCGGGTCGTCCGGCAGGTAGACGTAGGCCTTCTGGCTGGCGCGGCCGAACTGCCAGCGCACGAACCGGCCCACGGCCTGGCGGAAGAACAACTCGGTCGAGGTGGTCGTGGCGTAGACGCCGACCCGCAACCGGGGAATGTCGACGCCCTCGGAGACCATTCGCACCGACACGAGCCACGGACGGTCGTTCGAGGCGAACTCAGCGATCTTCTTCGATGCGGACGGGTCGTCGCTGACCACGACCTCGGCGGGCACCCGGAACCGGTCGCGGAGGATCCGGGCGATGCCCTGTGCGTGCTCCTGGTCGCTGGCGATGACCAGCCCGCCGGCGTCGCGCTGCTCCTGGCGGATGGTGCGCAGCTGTTCGTTGGCGCGGGCGAGCACGGCGGGCAGCCACTCGCCCTCGAGGCTGAGCGCCGTGCGCAGCCGTTGTGAGATCTGGTCGCTCGCCAGCTCGTCCTGGAAGTTGGCGGTGATCACGTCGCCCGACGCCGTCGTCCACTCCATCTCGCCGTCGACGCGGGGGAAGTACACAGGGCGGACGACACCGCCGTCGCGCAGCGCCTCGCCGTAGCCGTAGGTGTAGTCGGCGTGGGCGAGGTCGCCCTCGCCGGTGACGTCGTAGCGGACGAACGGGATCTTCGCCGCGTCGCTGCGGAACGGCGTGCCCGACAGCGAGAGGCGCCGCCGGGCGTGCCCGAACGCGGTGGCGATCGCATCGCCCCAGGCCCGTTCGTGGCCGGCGTGGTGGATCTCGTCGAGGACGACGACCCCGTCGGCGCACAGCCCGGCGAGCTTCGACGCCGCCGCGCCGGTGGCGACCTGCTGGTACGTCGTGACGAGACCGTGCACATCGCTGGCGAGTCCGTCACCCGGTGCCCAGTCGGGGTCGAGTTGGAGTCCGAGTCGGTGGGCGGCGAGCGACCATTGGACCTTGAGGTGGCTCGTCGGAGCGACGACGACGAGCGTGGCGGCGGAGTCGGCGAGCTCGGCCCTGGCACACGCCAGGGCGAAGGTCGTCTTGCCCGCTCCCGGGGTGGCGACGGCGAGGAAGTCCGGCTCGCTCGACGCGCTGAACCGGTCGAAGGCGGCCCGCTGCCAGGGCCGGAGGGTGAGGGTCGCCATCGCTCGCCAGGGTGGCGGCGGGAGGTGACGATTGCTACCCGCCGGCGGAGATCCCGGCCGATATCCTGGAGGACGCCCGGTCGGACACCGGCCGGGGCCGACGAGGGTGGCCCGTACCGGTCTGGACACGACGGGCCAAAGGAGAACTGTCGTGCCCTGGTTGATGCTCATCGCCGCCGGCCTGCTGGAGGTCGGGTGGGCCTCCGCCCTCCCCGCAACTGCCGGTCTGACCCGCCCGCTGCCCACCGCCGCCTTCCTCGCCGCGCTCGCCGGGAGCATGTTCCTGCTGGCCCGGGCGACCGAGACCATCCCGCTCGGTACGGCCTACTCGGTCTGGGTCGGGATCGGCGCGGTGGGCGCGGCGATCGTCGGCCTCGTGTTCCACGGTGAGTCCGCCTCACCCGCCCGCCTCGCCTTCCTCGCACTGCTGATCATCGCCATCGTCGGCCTGAAGGCGACCAGCCACGCCTGAGGTGTTCGCCGCGCGGTCGACCGAGCGGGGCGGCTGGGCTTGCGGGGCCGTCGGTGGCCGGCCATCCCGGGATCGGACCCGCAAACGGCGGGCGACCGACGAATGGGCGCAAGCTGGACAAACCGCTCTCCGAACTGTCGTGAGGCTGCGCTAGTCTCGTCCTCGATGCGCAACTGACCTCGTCCAGCCCGTCGCCGCTGTTCTGGAGGTCCCGTGTCCGCATCCCTCATCGCTCGCCAACTCGTCGTCACCCGTGGTCGTGCCCCGGTGCTCGATCGCGTCGACCTGGTGGTCGATCCCGGCCGGCGGATCGGTCTCGTCGGTCCGAACGGCGTCGGCAAGTCGACGTTGCTCGGAGCGCTGGCCGGGACCGTCGTGCTCGACAGCGGCGTCATCGAGCGCCTGCCGTCGACCGCGACGGTCGGTCTGCTCCCGCAAGAACCGCAGCGGCTGGACGAGACCGTGTCCGCGTACCTCGCCCGCCGTGCAGGCG
>CAYGLH010000116.1:0-6693 GCA_964350535.1 uncultured Ilumatobacteraceae bacterium | reverse complement strand
GGCGTCGCCACCGCAGAGGCCGAGCTGCACGCGGCGACGCACGCCCTCGCGGGCGACGACCCAGCAGGCGCCGATCGCTACGCGGTCGCGCTCGACCGGTGGACCGCGCTCGGCGCCGCCGACTTCGAGGCGCGGGTCGGGGAGGTGTGGGCCGAGCTCGGTCTCGCCCCGCGGCTGCTCGACTCGCCGACCGCCGTGCTGTCCGGCGGCGAGGCTGCCCGCGCCTCGCTGGCGTCGCTGCTGTTGTCGAGGTTCGACATCTTCCTCCTCGACGAACCGACCAACGATCTCGACCTCGAAGGCCTCGCCCACCTCGAACGGTGGGTGACCGGGCTGCGCGCCGGCGTGGTCGTGGTGAGCCACGACCGCACGTTCCTCGAGCGCGTCGTGACCGATGTCGTCGAGATCGATCCGCACACCCATGCCGCGGCGCGCTTCGGCGGCGGGTGGACCGGCTACGTCGCCGAGCGGGAGCTCGCCCGTCGGCACGCCCAGGAGGCGTACGACGAGTACGCGGCGAAGCGCGGCTCGCTGCTCGACCGGGCACAGCGCCAGCGGGAATGGGC
The DNA here is from genome assembly GCA_964350535.1 of uncultured Ilumatobacteraceae bacterium. Classification (GTDB taxonomy): domain Bacteria; phylum Actinomycetota; class Acidimicrobiia; order Acidimicrobiales; family Ilumatobacteraceae; genus CAYGLH01. The sequence continues at coordinate 6,127 of CAYGLH010000116.1, read as the reverse complement.
GCAGCAGGGGGCCGCCAAGGTGCGTCGCTCCGGTGAGACCGACAAGTTCATCCGTCACTTCAAGACCGTGCAGACCGAACAACTCGCCGGCAAGGCGGCGCGCACCGAGAAGGCGATCGAGCGGTTGGAGGAGGTGGAGGAGCCCCGCTCGTCGTGGGAGCTGCGACTGTCGATCCCGACCGCCGGGCGCAGTGGCGATCGCGTCGCCTGGGCGAGTCGGGCCGTCGTCGAGCGCGGCACCTTCCGGCTCGGTCCGGTGACGGTGTCGGTGACCTTCGGCGACCGCATCGCCCTCGTCGGCAGCAACGGCTCGGGCAAATCGACCCTCATCGACCTGCTGCTCGGGCGGATCGAGCCGACGGAGGGCAGCGCCGGGCTGGGTGCGAGTGTCGTGGTCGGCGAGGTCGAGCAGGCCCGCGACCGCTTCTCGGGTGACGCCTCGCTGCTCGACGCGTTCACCGACGAGACCGGGACGACGCTCGTCGAGACCCGGACGCTGCTCGCCAAGTTCGGGCTCGGGGCGGACGACGTGCTCCGCCCCGGCCGCACGCTGTCGCCCGGCGAGCGGACCCGTGCATCGCTCGCCCTGCTGATGGAGCAGGGCGCCAACCTGCTCGTGCTCGACGAACCGACGAACCATCTCGATCTCGAGGCGATCGAGCAGCTGGAGCAGGCGCTCGACACCTTCGAGGGCACCGTCGTGCTCGTGACCCACGACCGCTCGATGCTCGAACGCGTGCGGCTCACCCGCACGATCACCGTGGCCGACGGCCGGATCGAGGAGGCGCTGCGCTGACGACGCCGGGAACCGATCGTGCTCCGGCGACGACCTGAGCAGACCGTGAGCACCTCAATTCGCCGAACGGCCCTCCTGTCCCTGTCCGCCCTCGCCCTCGTCGCCACTGCCTGCGGCGACGACGACGACTCGGCCAGCTCCTCGCCGGTGGTCGCCGACGCATGGATCCGGCAGCCCGCCGAGGGCACGTCCGCGACGGCGGCGTACGCCACGATCACGAACGAGGGCGACGAGGCGATCACCCTGGTGGGGGCGTCCACGCCGCTCACCGACACCGTCGAGCTCCACGAGACGATGATGGACGACGAGGGCACGATGTCGATGCAGGAGAAGGAGGGGGGCTACGAGATCGCGGCGGGTGCCTCCCTGGTGATGGAGCCGGGCGGCGCGCACGTGATGCTGCTCGACGTCGACCCGGCCGAGGTGACCGGCGAGATCGAGCTCACGTTCGACTTCGACGGCGCCGACGACGTGACGGTCGAGGCCCCGGTCGAGGCGCTCCCGACGAGCGGTGACGACGCCATGGAGATGGACCACTCCGAGCACGGCGATGAGATGGACATGGACGAGGACCACGACCACGAGGGCGAGGACCACGAGGGCGAGATGGACATGGAGTCGGACGACGAGATGGAGTCCGACACCACCGAGGGCTGATCGCGCGCACCCGGCGCGAGAAAATACTGTTCCCGATGTCGAGAACGCTCGGGTCGCTCCGTTCTCCATGCACGGAGCGACCACGAGGGTCGATCCCGACGAAAGGAACACCATGGCCAAGTACCTGTTGCTCAAGCACTACCGCGGCGCCCCCTCGGCGGTCGTCGACGTCCCGATGGACCGGTGGACCCCCGAAGAGGTCGACGCCCACATCGCCTACATGGGCGACTTCGCCGACAAGCTCGAACGGTCGGGCGAGTTCGTCGATGCCCAGGCGCTGGCCCCCGGCGGTCTGTGGGTGCGTCACGACGGCGTCGGCAAGCCACCCATCACCGACGGACCCTTTGCGGAGACGAAGGACCTGATCGCCGGCTGGATGGTGATCGACGTCGACAGCGAGGAGCGGGCGATCGAGCTCGCCGGCGAGCTCTCGGCAGCGCCAGGTCCCGGCGGCGCCCCGATCCACGAGTGGTTGGAGGTGCGCCCGTTCATGAGCGCGCCCGAGACCGTCGCCGAGTAGCGGCTCCAGCTGGCATGGATCGCTCCGATGAGGAGCTGCTCCGTCGGCTGACACCCGCGGTGCTCGGCACCCTCGTCCGTCGCGGCGCCGACTTCGCGACGGCCGAGGACGCCGTGCAGGAGTCGTTGCTCAAGGCGCTCGGCGCCTGGGAGGCGCGACGACCGGACGACCCGTTGGCGTGGCTGATCGCGACGGCCTGGCGGTGCTTCCTCGACCTGGCACGCGCCGACGGCGCGCGCCGTCGGCGGGAGGATCTCGTGTCGGCGGCGCCGCCGCCTGGACCGGCCGAGGTCGCCGACGATGCGCTGGAGCTCTACCGGCTCTGCGCGCATCCGGCGCTGACGCCGTCATCGGCGGTGGCGCTGACGCTACGGGCGGTCGGCGGCCTCACGACCCGCCAGATCGCCGACGCCTACCTCGTGCCCGAGGCGACGATGGCGCAGCGGATCAGCCGCGCCAAGCGCACGGTGGGCGACGCCGGGCTCGACGCCGCGGGCGATCTCGGGTCGGTGATGCACACCCTCTACCTCGTGTTCAACGAGGGCTATACCGGCGATGTCGATCTCGCCGCGGAGGCACTTCGGCTGACTCGCCAGCTCTCCGGGATGGTCGACGAGCCCGAGGTCCGCGGGCTGCTCGCCCTGATGCTGCTGCACCATGCCCGCCGATCGGCACGACACGGGCCGGACGGTCGGCTGGTGCCGCTGGCGGATCAGGACCGCGCGCTGTGGGACCGGACGGCGGTCGCCGAGGGCGTGGTCGTGCTGCAGGCGGCGCTCGCCCAGGACCGACTGGGGCCGTATCAGGCCCAAGCGGCGATCGCCGCCCTCCATGCCGACGCGGTCCGTGTCGAGGACACGGACTGGGTGCAGATCGTCGAGTGGTACGACGAGCTCCTCGCGCTCGGCGACAACCCCGTCGTGCGGCTCAACCGCGCCGTCGCCGTCGGCGAGGCCGACGGTCCGCTCGCCGGGTTGGCCGCGCTCGCCGCCGTCGATCGATCGATCCCTCGCTGGAGCGCCGTCGCAGCGCATCTGCACGAGCGCAACGGCGAGCTCGGACGGGCCGCCGAGCTGTACGCCGTCGCTGCGAGCGAGGCACCCAACGTGCTCGAACGCGACCACCAGCTCCGCCAGGCAGCGCGCGTGAACGCGCTTGTCAGGAGAAAAGAGGACAAGTAATATCCGGTTTATGCGGATGAGCAACGGTGTCGAGTGGGCGGCGCACTGCTGCCTCCTGCTCGACTGGCTGGGCCCCGACGCCGTGGTGCCGAGCGCCAAGCTCGCCGCCGCGTTCGAGCTGCCGGCGCCGTACCTCCACAAGCACCTCCAGCCGCTCGTCCATGCCGGCATCTTGCGGTCGGTCCGCGGGGTCCACGGTGGCTTCATGCTCGACCGCCCGCTCGAGCGCATCTCGCTGCTCGATGTCGTGCGATCGATCGAGGGCGACGACGGGGCCTTCCGGTGCACCGAGATCCGGCGGTGCGGCCTCGGGGCGAACGCCGACCGGGCCGCCTGGCAACGCCCGTGCGAGATCGCCGCCTCGATGTACCGGGCCGAGCAGGCCTGGAACGCCGCCCTCGCCACCCGCTCGCTGGCGGACATCCGCGACGACACCGAGACGAACGTGCCCGGTGTGGCGGCGCAGACCCGAGCTGCCTTCGCTGCGCTCTGAACCCGACATCACACATCTGGAAGGACTGCCATCCATGAGCCCGACGACCACCACGCTCGCCACGTCTCCTCCCGCCAGCCCGCCCGCCACGTCTCCGCCCGCCGCCCACGGGCCACGGGTGCGCATCGCCGGGGCCGCGGCCACGGCCCAGGCGCGCCTCGTCGACGCCGAGATGGCGCTCGGCGCCGACACGATCCCGATGGCGACCCGCGAGCTCGTGCGCCTGCGGGCCAGTCAGATCAACGGATGTGGGTTCTGCGTCGACATGCACGCTCACGACGCGCAGGCCGCTGGCGAGACCTTCGAGCGGCTGATGGGCGTCGCCGGCTGGCGCGACGCCCCCTACTTCACCGAGGAGGAGCGGGCCGCGCTCGAGCTGACCGAAGCGGTCACCCGGCTGACCGACACTTCGGATCCGGTCCCCGACGAACTGTGGCGGCGCGTCGCCGACTACTTCGACGACGAGCAACTCGCCGCGCTGGTCATGCAGATCGCCACGATCAACGCCTGGAATCGCGTCAACGTCGCCACCCGGCAGGTCGCCGGCATCCTCCGCGGATCGGCTGTGACACCCCGGGAGTAGCGTCGCGGGCATCGCTCATCATCCTGTGCTCGATGCGTTCTCGCCGGCGGTCGGGGAGTGGTTCGCGACCACCTTCCCCTCGCCCACGCCGCCGCAGATCCAGGGATGGCCGCGCATCGCCGCGGGCGAGCACACGCTGATCTGCGCGCCGACCGGGTCGGGCAAGACGCTCACCGCGTTCCTGGCGTCGATCGACCGGCTCACCACCACGCCCCGGCCGGAGGAGCGCACGCACCGCACCCGGGTGTTGTACATCTCGCCGCTGCGCGCCCTGGCGTTCGACATCGAGAAGAACCTCCGTGCGCCGCTCACCGGCATCGAGTTGGCGGCGCAGCGACGAGGCGAGGAGTTCGTCGCCCCCGTCGTGGCCATGCGCACGGGCGACACCCCGTCCAACGAGCGCCAGAAGCTGATCCGCCGGCCACCCGACCTGCTCATCACCACGCCCGAGTCGCTGTACCTGATGCTCACGGGGTCGGCACGCGACACCCTCGCCGGCGTCGAGACCGTGATCATCGACGAGATCCACGCGATGGCCACCACCAAGCGCGGCGCCCACCTCGCGCTCACGCTCGAACGGCTCGAGCAGGTCACCGACTCACCCCCACAGCGCATCGGGCTGTCGGCCACACAGCGTCCACTCGAAGAGATCGCCGAGTTCCTCGGAGGGTTCGAGCAGCCAGGGTCGAAACGGCCGGTCGCCATCGTCGATGCGGGCATCCGCAAGGCGCTCGAGGTCGAGGTGGTGATCCCCGTCGAGGACATGGGCGCGATCGGGCAGACCACCACGGTCGAACTGCAGCCCGGACCGGCCTCCAGCGCCCTCACCGAACAGCGCACCTCGATCTGGCCGAGCATCTACCCGGAGATCCTCGACCGCATCCTCGCCAACCGTTCCACCATCATCTTCTGCAACGCCCGTCGCGCCGCCGAGCGGCTCGCCGCCAAGCTCAACGAGCTCCACGAGCAGCGCGAGGCCGACCTGCGGGCGATCGACGACGACCCTGGCATCTTCCGCACCGATGCGGATCGCGCGCTCACCGGGGGCGGCGCCGGCCACGAGGCGCAGCCGAGGGAACAGGACCGCGGGGCCGATGGCCGGGAGCACGAGGAGCAGTCCGCCCTCGTCATGGCCCACCACGGCTCGCTCGCACGCGAACAGCGGGTGGTCATCGAAGACCGGCTCAAGCGCGGCGACCTGCGGGCGATCGTCGCCACGTCCTCGCTCGAGTTGGGCATCGACATGGGCGCGGTCGACCTCGTCGTGCAGGTCGAGTCGCCGGGCGCGGTCAGCCGCGGGTTGCAGCGCATCGGGCGCGCCGGCCACCAGGTCGGCGAACCGTCGCGCGGCTCGATCTTCCCCAAGCACCGCGGCGACCTGGTCGAGGCGGCGGTCGTCACCCGCCGGATGATCGACGGCGAGATCGAGACGTCGCGCTACCTCCGCAATCCGCTCGACGTGCTCGCCCAGCAGATCGTGGCCCATGTCGCTTCGGTCGAGGAGTGCGACGTCGACGAGGTCACCGCCCTCGTCCGTCGATGCGCCAACTTCGCCGAGATCTCCGACGACCTCATGTCGAACGTGCTCGACCTGCTCTCGGGCCGGTACCCGAGCGAGGAGTTCTCCGAGCTGCGCCCACGCCTCGTGTGGGATCGCGTCAACCAGCGCCTGCGCGCCCGTTCAGGCGCCAAGCGCCTGGCGGTCACCTCGGGCGGCACCATCCCCGACCGGGGGTTGTTCGGGGTGTTCCTGCCCGACGGCACCCGGGTGGGCGAGCTCGACGAAGAGATGGTCTACGAGTCACGCCCGGGCGAGACGTTCATCCTCGGCGCCTCCACCTGGCGCATCGAGGATATCACGTTCGAGCGCGTCACGGTCACCCCCGCCCCGGGCCAG
>CAYGLH010000115.1:0-9412 GCA_964350535.1 uncultured Ilumatobacteraceae bacterium | reverse complement strand
TGTTCCTGGCGGTCGGCCTCGTCGTGTTCGGCTACCTCGTCCCGCTCGCCGTCCTCCCGGCGTTGTCCGAGGACACCTGGATGGGCGTGTTCCCGAGCCTCGCCAACCAGCGGCGCACCGTCACCTTCGGGGCGGCCATCGCGTCCGCCGCGGTCGGTGGACTCATCTACTACTTCACGTCGAGCGGCCGACAGCGACGGCAGTCGTCGACGCCGCTGTCGATGGGCCGGTACCGCGAGCAGCACCGCTGGAGCCGCTGAGCCACCGCGGGCGGACGGCGCTCAGTCGCCCCAGACCCGGGCCGAGATGCGGGCGACATGGTCGTGGTCGGTGCCGCAGCAGCCGCCGACGACGACGAGTCCGGGCAACAGCGTGCGCAGCCGGGCGTAGTCCTCGGCCAGTTCGGCGGGATCGCCACGATCGAGCTCCTCCGCCTCGTCGAGCTCGGCGTGGGATGCCCGTGACGCGTTGGCCCGAATCGCACCGATGCGTCCCACCCAGTCACCGCCTCCGAGGAACGTGTCCTCGAAGTGGCTCGGGTGGGCGCAGTTCACCATGAAGTAGGCCGGCGCCCGCTCGGTCGCCGCGTCGACCGCCTCGATGGCGGCGCCGAGGGCATCGCCGGAGGGCAGCCGCCCATCGGTCTCGACGGTGAAGCCGATGACGACGGGGAGGCCGGCGTCGGTCGCGGCCCGGACGACACCGATCGCCTCGGGGACGTTCGTCATCGTCACCGCCGTGATCATGTCGACGCCGGCCCGGGCGAACGCCCTGGCCTGCAGCCCGTGATAGCCGGACGCCTCGCCGACCGACATCGCCTCGCCGGCGACGTAGCCATCGCCGCGCGGCCCGATCACGCCGTTGATCACCACCGGCACCTCGGGGCGACGTGCTGCCACGTCCCGGACGAGCTCGACGGTCCGCACGTTCACGTCGGCCAGACGTTCGGCGTCGTAGCCGAGGCGTGGCCCCCAGTCGGCGTTGGCGCGCCACGTCGGCGTGTCGAGCACCATCGGGCGGCGGTCGCGGGCGGCGACGTCGAGGTACGGCGCGTAGTAGCCCTCGAGGGCGCGACGCCCGTCGGGATCGTCGACGAGGGGGAACGCCGCGAAGTCGGGCAGGTCGATGCCGGCGTGGAACACCAGGGTCGTCTCGAGGCCGCCGTCGGTGAGGTACGGCACGCCACCGAGGGACGGGATGGGCACCCCGCCGACGGTACCGCCCGCCTCCTGTGTGACGGGCGCAATGCTGATGGTCGTGGTGCTCATGATCGTCTCCTCCGATCGTTCGTCCCGCGACGGGCGGGAACCGTTTCCTTGTCCCAGAGGCGTGAGATCGGTCCTTACGATGTGAGAGATGGGCCTGGTCGGTCGAGAGACGGAGGTGGCGGAGCTGCTCACCCGAGTGCGCGAGAGCCGGCTGATCACGGTCACCGGCCCGGGCGGCATCGGCAAGACGGCGATCGCCCAGCACGTCGCCGAGCGCGCCGCACCCGAGTTCGAGTACGGCGCGATCCACGTCGACCTGACACGTGTCGACCACGAGGAGGCGGTGTCGGAGGCGGTCGCCGGCCAGCTCGGGTACGCCGACTTCTCGTCGCTCGTCAACAGCAGGGGCGACCAGCCGACCCTGGTGGTGCTCGACAACTGTGAGCACGTGCTCACCGCCGCCGCGGACGTCATCACGCAACTCCTCGACGCCTGCGAGATGCCCACGGTGCTGGCGACCAGCCGCTCGCCGCTGGACCTGCCGGACGAGTCGATCCTCCTGCTCGGGCCCCTGCGCGGCGATCCCATCGACGGGCAGGAGCCGCCATCGGTCGTGCTCCTGCTCGACATGGTGCGCCGCTTCGGCGGCGACGCCGAGGCGATCACCCCCGACGATGCCGCTGACATCTGCGCCAAGCTCGACCACGTGCCGCTCGCCATCGAGCTGGCCGCAGCGCGGTTGCGGTCGATGTCGGTGGGCGAGCTGCGGCAACAGCTCGAGGTCGACCCGGCCGGCCTCGGCCGTCGCCGGTATCGCGGCAGCCGCCCCCATCGCACGGTGCGCGAGGTCGTCGAGTGGTCGGTCGTGCTGCTCGACGCCGACGAGCGCGAGGCGTTCGACCGGCTCGGTGTGATGGCCGGCCCGTTCACCGCGCCGATGGCCGCGGCCGTCATCGACATCGAGTCGGCAGACGACCTCCTCGACCGTCTCGTCGAGGCGTCGCTCATCGTGGCCGACACGTCCGGACCGGTGACCTGGTTCCGGATGCTGCACCCCGTGCGCGCCGTCGCCGCCCAACGCCTCGGGGAAGACGGGAACGCCCGCGGCGTCGAGAGCCGGCTGGTCGACCACGTGGTCCAGATGGCGACCGACACGATCTCCGCTGCGGCGAACGGGTGGGACAGCGCGCTCCTCCCCGCACTGCTGGCGCTCTACGACACCCTCGTCGCGGCCACCCGGTGGTGCCTGCGCAACGACGACGCGCCGGACCGGGCGAACCTCCTCGTGGCGGTGATGTGGGGCATCGTCCACCAGGCGCACACCGAGGAGATCGGTGAGGTCGGCGCGGCAGTGCTCGAGCGGTGGGACGACCCGGCGGCGCCGTTCTGGCCCGATGCCGTGGCGACCGTGGCGACCTGCCGCAACCTGCTGGGCGACCCCGCCGGCGCCATCGCCCTCGCCGGCGCCGCGCTCCCGCAGTGCGCGGGCTCGCCGTTCGCGCCGGCGACGCTGCGGCGCGTGCTGGCGCAGGCGCACCGGGCGATCGGCCGGCCCGAGGAGGCGCGCGCCCTCTTCGCCGCCGGCGCCGAGGCCGGGATCGCCGGCGGTGCCACAGGGATCGCGATGGAGCTGCGCGTCGACCAGGCGCTGCTCACCGCCGAGTCCGGCGACCTGCCAGCGGCACTGGCGTTGATCGACGAGGTGCTCGCCGACGCCCGTCGGGCAGACGCCGACGTCAATCTGGCCTGGGCCGCCGCGGGGCGCGGCGCGGCGATCGCCACCACGGACCCGGCGGCGGCCCGACCCATGCTCGTCCGCGCCCTCGACCACGCCCGCAGGATCCGCTACCCCGCCGGCATCTCGTTCAGCCTCAAGGCCCTCGCCGACGTCGAGCACCGCCTCGGCGACGATCGGGCGGCCGCCGAGCACCTGCTGGAGCTGGGGGATGAACTGCTCTGCCGCGGCGGTCTCGTCGACCTCCGGATGATGCTCGACGTCGCTGCGCTCGTCCTCAGGTCCGAGGGTCGAGCGTGCTGGGACGACCTCGCCGTCACCGCCGACTCGCTGCCCATTACGAGCGTCGGCACTCCGGTGCGCAGCTCGTGCTGCGACGACGCCCGGCCGACCGGCGAGGTGCTCGGGCTCCGCGACGCGTTCACCGTCTGCCGGACCGAACTGCGAGCGGTCGCCGATGGACCCACGACGGCCGCAGCGCCAGACGCCGAGCCCCACCACACCGCCGACGGTCGCGCCACACGCGCACCCCACGACACCGCCGACCCGGCCGCCCCGCCCCCGGCAGGACGACCGAGCCTGCAGCGGGAGGGCGACACCTGGCGGCTGGAGTTCGACACGACGGTCGTCACCGTGAAGCACTCCAAGGGGGTCGCCGATCTCGCTGCACTGCTGGCGGCGCCGCGGAGGGAGATCGCGGCGGTCGACCTCCAAGGTGTCGCGGTCAGCGCCTCGACGGGCGAACGGATCGACGAGGCCGCGCGCCGCGTCTACGAACAGCGCATCCGCGAGCTGCAGACGGAGATCGACGACGCGGAGGCGAACCACGACCTCGCCCGCCACGATGCCCTGCAGGACGAGTTCGACGCGCTCGTCGCCCAGCTGACCGATGCCGTCGGCCTCGGTGGCCGCGCCAGGCGACACGACGACGATGCCGAGCGGGCCCGATCGGCGGTGACGCAGCGGATCCGTGCGGCGATCGCCCGCATCGGCGACTACCACCCCGAGGCGGCGGCGCACCTCCGATCATCGATCCGGACCGGGACGTACTGCCGGTACGACCCGCCGTCGACGACGACCTGGACCGTGACCCGCTGAGCGGGTCAGGTGCGCGAGTTCGGCCTCGCGCGTGGTGCTTCCCCAGGGATTCGAACCCTGAACCAATGGATTAAGAGTCCACTGCTCTGCCGTTGAGCTAGAGAAGCAGGGCCTGACAGGGTACCAGGCGGTTCGTCGCCCCGCACCCTGTCAGGCGGTCGCATTGCTGCGCTTGGGGTGGCCAAGGGGACTTGAACCCCCAACCGCCAGGATCACAACCTGGTGCTCTACCGATTGAGCTATGACCACCATGGGAACGGACATTCTGCCAGGGAAGACGGCGATCGCCACCCTCGAGCCGAGGGCCGGACCTGCGTCACGCGACGTCAGTCCGCGACGGTGGTCTGCGCCCACACCAGCTCGGTCGGGAGGCCGTCGGGGACGACCCGCCCGTCGAGCGGAACGGTGAAGTGCGCGGCGACACCGGGACGGAGCAGCGCGACGTCGCGGATCACCGATCCGGACACGTCGCCCGTCGCGTCGCGCCAAAGCAGCGCCAGCTGGAGGTCGGCGACGTCGGACTCCCGGCTCGAGACGAGCAGCCCCGAGAGCTCCTCGGTGCCGTCGGGACGCGACCGTCGATCGAGCGACCGCACGTCGAGCCCGCTGCCGTCGAACGCCGGCGAATCGAGCGGGCGGCCGACCGACACCTCGACCTGGAGGCGGGTGGGCATCTCCCCGCCGTTGAGGGTCCCACCGACGACGGCGCTCCCACCCGCCGGCAGACCGCTCAGCAGCTCACTGCGCGAGAAGACCGCCGCGCCGCTCTCGTCGACGAACGTCGCCTCGACGCGGATCGGTCCACGGTCGACATCCGACAACGATGCGAGCGTCGCACCCCAGTCGGCGGTGCCGTCCTCGTGCCCGACGAGCCAGACCTCGCTGACATCGATGAGCGACTCCGCCGTCGGGACGGGATCGGCGACCGCTCCGTCGCTGCTCGGCGCGACGGTCGTCGCGGGTTCGCCGGCGACGACGCTGGACGGCGCCGACCCGACGAACGTGGTCGCCGGATCGGCCGGACCGTCGGGCGACGTCGCGTCACCCGTCTCGTCCTCCCGCCCGGCCAACATCCAGATCGCCACGCCGATCCACGCCGCGAGCAGCACCGCCGCGGCGACCATCGACCCACGGATGAGGCGCCGACGGCGCCGCGCCCTCCTCCGTCGCGCCTGCTCCGCCCAGGGGTCGGCGGCCCGGCCGTCGGCGACGGGTCCGGGCTCGGGGGCGGCGGGGGGCATCCGCTCAATGATGCCCAGCGGAGACGCTCAGTGGGACGCACCCGTGAACGCGCCGCGCCGGCGCGGCGCCGTCAGGGGGACGCAAACGGGTCGTACCCCTCGCCGTCGCGTCCGAGCGAACGCAGCCGCCGTTCGAGGAACACCGGCACCGACATCCCCTCCTCGCGCAGACGCTCGGCCGTTCCCGATCCGTCGGCCCACACATGGCAGGTGTTGCGGTTCATCGCCAGCAGTTGCTCGCGCCGCTCGGGCCCGGCGTTCGCGGTCGATGCCGACGACATCGGGTCGCCACCGTCCTGCCGGGCTTCGAACGCTCCCGCGGAATAGGTGTACTGGATCGCGACGGGCGCCATCGCCTGGAGCAGCGCGGTGGAGTGGGTGCATCCGCGCGGCCCCCCGAACAGGCGACGCACCTCATGGGTGAACCCGCGGGCGATCGAGAGGCCGACCAGCTCCCGGTAGCGCTCGACGATCGACGGACACTCGAGGTTCGGGTACGTGCGGAACTCCAGCGTGGCGTCCTCGATCACCATCGCCGGCATGGCGACGACCAGGTCGAGCTGCATGTGATGGATCGGCAGCGGATCGGGATCGTCGGCGATGTACAACCCGGGCGGTTTCTGATCGCGCACGGCGCCGCGGATCAGCACGTGCCCGGCGTCGATCCGATACGCCCGCACGCGGTACTCGCGGTCGTGCAGCGCCGGCAACGGCGTCCCGTCGGGCCCCACCGGGGCGTCGGCGAGGATCGAGTCGGTGTCGAACCGGGCGTCGCCCACCGGGCGCTCGGTCCGGTCGGCGGATCGTGCATCGGTCACCCCCGCACGGTACCGAGCCGACCGGCGGAGGTCCGAGGCGGCCGGTGAGGGTCCGGCGACGGCACACGAGGAGGCGACGAGGACCTCCCCTAGGGTTGGCCCGTGCCCATCGCCCTCGGACCCGATCGCACTGCGAGCGGCACCAGCGTCGCCACAGTGGCACTCGTCGGCGCGCTGGCCGGCGTGCTCAGCGGGCTGCTCGGCATCGGTGGCGGCATCGTGCTCGTGCCGGGCCTCATCGCGATCGCCAGGCTCGATCAACGGCTCGCGCACGGCACGTCGCTGGCCGCCACGCTGCCGATCGCGGTCGCCAGCTTCGTCACCTACCTCGTCCACGGCAACGTCGACTGGAGCGTGGCCGGGTGGCTGTCGCTCGGCGCAGTGATCGGCGCCGTCGTCGGCACCAACCTGCTGGCCGTCCTCCCCAAACGGACCATCACGATCGTGTTCATCGCGATCGTCGTGGTGACCGCGGTCCGACTCCTGTTCGCCGGCGCCGGCGACGGCCGGCTCACCCTGTCGGCGACCGGTGCGGTGATGCTCGTCGTGATCGGCTTCGCCACCGGCGTGATCGCCGGCCTGCTCGGCGTCGGCGGCGGTGTCGTGATGGTGCCGGCGATGGTCGTCGGGTTCGGGATGGTCCCCGTCGTCGCCAAGGGCACCTCGGTGGCGGTGATCATCCCCACCTCGATGATGGGCACATGGCGCAACCGGGCGCGACGCAACGTCGACCTCCGGCTCGCCGCCACCGCGGGTGTCGCCGGGGCCGCCGCGGCGGTCGTCGGTGCCTCGATCTCGGATCGGATGAGCGACCGGCTGTCGAACGTGCTGTTCGGTGCGCTCCTGGTGGTCGTCGCGATCACCCAGGCGGCGAGCCTCCGCCACCCCGACGACTGACCACCGCCTAGTCTCCCCATCGATGGACGCGGTGCTGTGCTTGGCTCACCCGCGCGAGGACAGCTACAGCGCCCACCTCGCTCGTCGTGCGGAGGCGGGCCTCGGCGCGGCCGGCCACGAGGTCGAACTGCTCGATCTGTACCGCCTCGGGTTCGTCACGGCGATGAGCGCCGCTGAGCGGGCGGCGTACCACGGCGACGAGCCGATCCTCGACCCGCTCGTCGCCCGCCACGCCGAACTGCTGCTCGGAGCCGAGGCGCTCGTCTTCGTCTACCCGACGTGGTGGGGCGGCCTCCCCGCGATCCTGAAGGGTTGGTTCGAGCGGGTGATCGTGCCCGGGGTCGGGTTCCGCTTCGACGAGCGCAGCGGCAAGGTCCGCCCGGCGCTCACCCGCGTCCGCCACCTCGTCGGCATCTCCACGTATGGGTCGCCGGCGTTCGCCACGCGGATCGTCAACGACAACGGGCGGCGCACGATCACCCGCGCCCTCCGCCTGAGCTGTGGCTTCGGCACACGCACCACGTGGCTGCCGTTCTACGGCATCGACGGATCGACCGAGCTGGAGCGCGCCGACTTCGCCGCCCGCGTCGAGCGCACGATGGCAGACCTGCGATGACCCGCGCGCTCGTCGTCTACTGCCATCCGCTCGAGGACTCGCTCGTCGCCGCCGCCCGCGATCGGGCGCTCGCCGGGCTGCGGGCAGGGGGCGCCGACGTGCGCCTCGTCGACCTCTACGGGGACGGCTTCGAACCGGCGCTGTCCTCCGGCGAGCACCGTGCCCACCATGCGCCCGGCGTCGAGCCGCAGCTCCAGCACTACGTCGACGACCTGCGGTGGTGCGACACGCTGGTGCTCGTGTACCCGACCTGGTGGGCCGGGCAGCCGGCGATGCTCAAAGGCTGGGTCGACCGGGTGTGGGCGTGCGAGGTCGCCTGGACCCTGGAGCCTGGCCGGTCGGTGCTCACGCCGGGACTGCGCAACGTCCGACGGCTGGTGGCCGTCACGACGCACGGTTCCTCCAAGTTGATCAACGCCATCGAGGGCGAGGGTGGGAAACGGACGCTCACCCGGTCGATGCGCGGGATGTGCCACCCGCTGGCGCGCACCACCTGGATCGCGCTGTACGGGGTCGACACCTGCTCGGACGAGCGACGCCGCGCCTTCCTCGAGCGCGTCGAACGGCGGCTCGCCCGCCTGTGACCACGCGGCGGGGTGCCGCCGGATCAGGCGGACTCGGCGATCGCCACCGCCACCTCGGCCGCCACCCGGGCGTTGTTCTCGGCGAGGGCGAGGTTGGCCGGCACGCTGCGCCCTTCGGTCGCCCGACCGATCCGCTCGAGGACGAACGGCGTCACCGCCGCCCCGGTGATCCCCGAGCGGGCGCACTCGTCCAGCGCGTCGTCCAGCACGGCATCGAGCCGCTCGGCGTCGAGCTCGTCCGCGACGGGGATCGGCACGGTGAGCAGCGCGCCGGAACGTGGGCGGGGCAGGTGCGCCATGATCGAGGCGACCTCCGTGGCGGCCTCCACCCGGTGCGGCACCGGCAGTCCTGCCGAGCGGGTGTAGAACGCCGGGAAGTCATCGTGCCGCCAGCCGAGCACCGGGACCCCGACGGTCTCGAGGTACTCGAGGGTCCGTTCCAGGTCGAGGAACGCCTTGGCGCCCGCCGACACGCAGAGCACGGGATGGTTGGCCAGCGCGTCGAGGTCGGCGGAGATGTCACCGCTCGCCTCGGCGCCCCGGTGGACGCCGCCGATCCCGCCCGTGGCGAAGACGTTGACGCCGGCGGCGGCGGCGATCGCCAGCGACGCCGACACGGTCGTCGCCCCGAACGACCAGCGCTGCGCGACGGCCACGGGCACATCGCGTTCGGCGGCCTTGCGGGCCGTCCCGAGGATCCGCTCGTGCTCGGACCGGTCGAGCCCGACCCGCACCACGCCGTCGAGCACCGCGGTCAGCGCGGGCACCGCACCCCCGCTGTGCACGGCGGCGACGCAGCGGTCGAGCGCCTCACGGTTCGACGGCGACGGCAAGCCGAGGTTGGAGAAGATCGTGGACTCGAGCGCGACGACCGCCCGTCCTGCGGTCAGGGCGTCGGCGACCTCGGCGGACAACTGCGGTTCGAGCACGGCGCCAGCGTACGGCGCGGAACGGCGGTCGTCCCCGGGCCCGCTCACCACGTGCGGCGTGTTCGACGACCGACGCGATGCGCGTCGCGGCCGTCTCCGCCTTGGCGGCGCTGATCACCCACCACAGCATCGCCTTGCGGGCGGTGGGTGGGAACTCGTCCCAGTGGGCCCGGGCGGCGGGGTCGGCGTCGAGTGCCGCCGCCAGCGCCGGCGGCTCGAGGAGATCCTCGACCTGGTCGTAGATCGTCCAGCAGCCGTTGCCGCGGGCGACCTCCACGGCGCGCCG
>CAYGLH010000114.1:0-9460 GCA_964350535.1 uncultured Ilumatobacteraceae bacterium | reverse complement strand
GGCGACCACAACGTGACCGTGGCGGTGCGCGACGGCGAGCGGGTCTGCGCCGTCTTCCCCGGTTACGTCGACCGGGCGCTCGGTGTGGCGGTCGATGTCGGCTCCACCACGATCGCCGGGCACCTCGTCGATCTCGCCAGTGGGGAGGTCGTCGCCACGGCCGGCCGCATGAACCCGCAGATCCGCTTCGGCGACGACCGGATGTCGCGGGTCTCGTACGTGATGATGAACCCGGGCGGCGAGGTCGAGCTGACGCGGGCCGTCCGCACCGCGCTCGACGAACTGGTCGGCGAGCTCACCGAGCAGGCCGGCATCGATCGAGACGCGGTGCTCGACGTGACGATCGTCGGCAACCCGGTGATGCACCACATCGTGCTCGGCATCGATCCCACCCCGCTCGGCCAGGCCCCCTTCGTGCTCGCCACCGACCGCGCCGTGCACGCGCTCGCCGGCGACCTCGGCATCGACGCCCGGTTCGCCGAGGTGTACCTGTTGCCCTGCATCGCGGGCCACGTCGGCGCCGACACGGCAGCGGCGATGCTGGCCGAAGGGCCGCACCGCGACCCCGCCCTGCAGTTGCTCGTCGACGTCGGGACCAACGCCGAGATCGTGCTCGGCCGGCGGGGCGACGTGCTCGCCGCGTCGAGCCCGACCGGGCCCGCCTTCGAGGGCGCGCAGATCTCGGCCGGGCAGCGGGCGACGGCAGGCGCGATCGAGCGGGTCCGCATCGACCGCGACACGCTGGAACCGCGAGTGAAGGTGATCGGGTGCGACCTGTGGTCCGACGACCCCGCGTTCGCCGACGCTGCCGCCGGGCTCGACATCGCGGGGATCTGCGGCTCCGGCATCATCGAGGCGATCGGCGAGATGTTCCTCGCCGGCGTCGTCGCCGCGGACGGCACGATCCGCGGCGACCTTGCCGCGTCATCCGGCCGTGTCGTGCCCGCCGGCCGGACGTACTCGTACGTGCTGTTCGATCGCGGCGACGCGCCGATCCACGTCACACAGGACGACGTCCGGGCGATCCAACTGGCCAAGGCGGCACTCCGCGCCGGGATCGACCTGCTCTGCGAACACGCCGCGATCGGCGGCGCTGACGACATCGGCTCGGTCCGCCTCGCCGGGGCGTTCGGGGCTCACATCGACCCGCTCTACGCGAAGGTCCTCGGGCTCGTCCCCGACGTGCCGGTCGAGCGGGTGCGATCGGTCGGGAACGCCGCGGGCGCGGGCGCGGTGCGCGCCCTGCTCTCCGCCGCCCAGCGCGACGAGATCGAGCACGCGGTGCGCGAGGTGCGCAAGATCGAGACGGCCACCGAGGCTCGGTTCCAAGAGCTCTTCGTGGATGCGATGGGGTTCCCCCACACCAGCGTGGCGACACCGCACTTGGCCGTCGAGACGTCCCTTCCCGCGCGCCCCGCCGTCGAACCCGGACCGCGGCGGCGGCGCGGCCGGACCCGTCGTGCCGCGCGCTGAGGCGCAGCCGCCGCGGCGCCCGGCGACCGTCAGCCGCAGGCGGGTTCGTGGATGCGCAGGATCCGACGAGCCGCGGCGTCCACCCGCTCGGGCGGGATCGTGCCGTCGCCGACCGCCGCGGCAAGGGCGTCGATCACCTCGCCTGCGCGCCATGTCTCGGTGAACAGCACGACGTCGGCGCCGGCGGCGATCGCTTCGACCGCCGCCACCGGGACGTCGACCCCGACGGCGTCCATGCCGAGCGCATCGGTGAGCACCAGCGTGTCGTCGTACCCGGGGGTCGATCGCACGAGGTCGACCGCGGCCCGGCTCATGCTCGCCGGCACCTCGCCGGTCAGCCCCGGGACCGTGAGGTGCCCGAGCATCACGGCGGCGCCTCGATCCGCAAGGGCGGTGAACGGGACGAGGTCGGACTGCTCCATCGTCGAGAGATCGGGCGTGCGTCCCTCGGCGACGTGGGTGTCGCCGGACGCGCTGCCATGGCCCGGGAAGTGCTTGAGCACCGACATCAGACCGGCCGCCGACCACCCCTCGATGTAGGCGGCACCGTAGGTCGCCACCGACGCCGCGTCGCCGACGAAGAAGCGCGAGCGGTGCAGTGGTGGATCGCCGTCGGCCGGCAGGACATCGACGACGGGGCCGAGCACCATGTCGACACCGAGCGACGACACGAAGCCCCCGTGTTCGGCGACGAGCTGGCGAGCCGCGGCCGGGTCCATCGACGACGACACGTCGCGCTGCGACGGCAGCTGGCGGTACGCCGCCAGCCGCTGGACGTTCCCGCCCTCCTCGTCGGTGGCCACGACGAGCCCGTGGCGGCTCGCGGCGTGCAGCGTCTCGAGGCGGGCGGCGAGCTCGTCGGCGGACACCCCGTCCGGTCGCATCAGGACGACGCCGCCCACCCCGAGCTCCTCGACGGCGTGAGTGGCGGAGGACCAGTCGGTGGTCGAGACCGCCGGCCACACGAGGAGCGCGAGCTGCTCGCGGAGGGGCAGCTCCGACGCGCAGGGCACCGTGCTGGGTGCCGACGTCGCGACAGTCGCCGCGGTGACCGACGCCGCGCTCGATGCCGGTACCGCTGCGGTGGCGGCGGGCGCGACGGTGATCCCGCGTCGGTCCGTGCTCGCCGGGGTGACGGCGGTGCTCGCCGCCGCCGGAGGAGCGGGCTCGTCACCGACGGGCGTCGCGACCGTCGCTGGCGCCACGTCGTGCTCGACGTCGCCGTCGCTGGTCCCGCACCCGACGAGGCCGAACGCCAGGCCGACCGCGAGGGCACAGGCCGGCGAGCGGAGGCGGAGGCAGACGCGAGGCACCACGTCATCTTGCAACGCCGAGACCGGCCGGGCGATCACGCCGGCCGGCGGCTCGGGTTGGGGTACGTTCCGGGGCATGAGCGGTGTCTTCCACCTCGGCCTGGACGAATCGATGCTGCACGGGGCGCGCGTGGCGATCGTCCCCGGCGATCCCGGTCGGGTCGAGCGGATCGCGGCGACGATGGAGCGGCCCGAGATGCTCGCCGCGCATCGCGAGTACACCTCGGCGCTCGGCTGGTTCGGCGACACGCCCGTGGTGGTGTGCTCCACCGGGATCGGGGGTCCGTCCACGTCGATCGCTGTCGAGGAGCTGGCGCAGCTCGGCGTCGACACGTTCCTGCGGGTCGGGACCACGGGCGGGATCCAACCGCACATCGCGCCGGGCGACGTGATCGTCACCACCGCCGCAGTGCGGCTCGACGGCGCCAGCTTCCACTTCGCCCCGCCCGAGTTCCCCGCCGTCGCCGACTTCGAATGCACGACCGCACTCGTCGCCGCAGCACGGGGCCGCGGGCTCTCCCCGCACATCGGTGTCACCGCCTCGTCCGACACCTTCTACCCGGGTCAAGAGCGCTACGACACCCACTCCGGTCGGGTCACGCGACGCTTCCGCGGGAGCCTCGAAGAGTGGCAGTCGATGGGTGTCCTCAACTACGAGATGGAGTCGGCGACGCTCTTCACGATGTGCGCGAGCGAGGGGCTGCGCGCCGGCTGCGTCGCCGGGGTGCTGGTCAACCGGACCGAACAGGAGACACCGGACGACGAGGTCGCCGGCCGCATCGAGGCGACCAGTGTCGGCGTGGTCGTCGACGCCGCGCGCACGTTGGCGCTGGGTCGGTCCTGACCGCTCCCCGCCTGAGTCGGGTCGGCTCCGGGCGTCGCCGATTCAGGTGCCGTTGGCGCTGAGGAACGCCCGGTAGACGTCGAGCATCGACTGCTTCTGCGCGTCGGTGAGTCGATCGTCGGTGAGGATGGCGGTCTCGGTGGACGCGCCATCATCGTCCCCGTCGCCCTCGTCGTCGTTGATGCGGAGGAAGCCGAGCAGCTTCTCAGGCGGCATGTTCAAGGCCCGGGCCAAGGCGTTCACGACGCGCACCGAGGGCTCGTGGAGCCCTCGTTCCAACTGACTGAGATATGCGTCGGAGAGATCGGCGAGCTTGGCGAGCTCTCGTTGTGAGAGCTCGGCCAAGCGCCGTTGACTTCGGATGAAGTCACCCAGCGCGTCAACGCCTCGGCGGTCGCGCTGTTCGTCGCTCATCGGCGACGAATCCTACGAGGGCCCGGGATCTCGGAGGGGGAGGGAGAGATGACCCCGGGCGCCTGCAGGACGTTCACTCGGAGGCGGCCGCCTTGGCGGTCGCCTTCTTGGCGGTGGTGGTCTTCTTGGCAGCGGCCTTCTTGGTGGTCCGCTTCTTGGCCGGCGCCTTCTTGGCCGGAGCCGGAGCCGGCTCGGCGATCACGACGTCGTCGAGCTGGAGGCCCTTGACCATGCGCTCGGTGAACTCGCGGTTGAGCTCGACGGCGCGCTCGACGAAGTCGATGTAGCGGGCACCCAGCTCGGCCGGGGTCGGCACCTGGTCGGCCCAGGGCAGCTCGACGGGGAGCTCGGGCAGCTGCTCGACCATCTGGTCGGCGGTCTTCACCGCGGCCTCGACGGCCTTCTTGTTGTTCTCGACGACGGCGGCGAGGATCTTCTCGTTCGCCTCGGTGTAGTTGTCGGTCGCGGTCTTGGTGAGCTTCACGAACTGGTCGCGCATGGCGTGGTCCTTTCGGTCGGGCCGATCAATCGGGGGGTGCTTGATCGGCGTCTCTGTTGCGTACTTTACCACGCATTTCCACGAAGTCAAGGACGTGCGTGAAATAGTTTGCACCGCTCCGGCGCCGCCGCCGTCAGCGCCCGGTCAGCGCCGGGTCACGCCGTCGGCTGGTTGAGCTCGAGCAGGTTGCCGCTCGGGTCGCTGAAGAAGGCTTGGCGGCAGACGTCGTCGATCGTCGCCGGGTCGCTCACACGGACGCCGCGATCGCGCAGTTCGGCGATCGTGGCGTCGATGTCGACGACCTCGAAGGCGAAGTGCTGGCCGGCGGGAGCGTCGAATCCGGCGACCTCGATCAGGTGCAGCTGCTGCTCCCCCGCGTCGAGCCACACGCCGTCGACGCCGAGGTCGGGACGCGGCAACGGCGACAGGCCGAGGACGTCGGTGTAGAACCGCGCCGCGGCGGGCAGGTCGGCCACGTTCAGCGACACGTGATGCACCCGGCGGAGCTCGATGCCCATGTCGCGAGTGTACGACGCATCCGGGACGGGCTCAGGTCCGCCCATGTCGCGGGTGTTCAACGCATCCGGGACGGGCTCAGGTCCGCCAGATGGGGCGGGTGAGGCACGTCGGGCCGCCTTCGGCCTTGAGGCACAGCTCGTCGCCGGGGAACACCGCCACGTCACATCCCGCTGCCTCCAGCCGACGGCGCGTGTCGGGGCAGCCGTCGATCATCACGCACCGGCGCGGGGCGACGGCGAGGACGTTGGCGGCGAGCCCGGCGGTCGCGTCGAACTCCTCGAGCGACACGTCGACGAAGCCGTAGCCACGATCCTCCAACAGCTGTCTGAGGCGCACCGGCAGGAGGCGCGGGTGCACCAGCGCCAGATCCGGCGCGACGGGGCTGATCAACGACATCAGATGGAGGCAGGCGTCGGGTCCGTCGCCCACCGGGAGGTCGAAGGCAGCGACGTCGATGCCGAGGCCCGCCATGATCGCGTCGAGCTGCTCGATGCCCGAGTCGTTGGTGCGGTAGCCGCGCCCGACCGCCAGCGTGTGCTCGTCGACCCAGAACGTGTCGCCGGCCTCGACCGTGCCGGGCGCCTCGATCCGGCCGACGATCGGGACGTCGAGGACCTCGTAGAGCTCCTCGTGCAGCGCCACCTCGGGACGGCGGAGCTCCTTGCCCATCCGCAGCAGCACGGCGCCGGCACCCGTCACGAGCGAGGGGTCGAAGGCGAACATCGCGTCGGCGAGCCGATCGTCGGGATCGTCCGAGCCGGGCAGGTGTTCGACCTCGGCGCCCGCCGCCTCGAGCAACCCGATCAACACCTCGTGCCCCTTGCGCGCACGGTCGACATCGACCGGGCCGGCGTAGTGCCACTCGCCCGGGTCGGCGGACCGCACCGCCTCCGAGGGGACGCGCACCGCGACACGCTGCAGCGGGCCGGACATCGTGGTGGCGCCGTAGCGCCGCGGCGGGCTCATCTTGACCGACCGTCGGAGGTTCGACCACGGAGCCGGTCGAGCTGCCGACGATCGCGCTTGGTGGGCCGACCTGCGCCGCGGTCGCGGACGAAGACCGGCGGTTCCGTGATGCGCTCGGGCGGGGGTGGGCTGTGATCGGCGTAGCAGTCCACGGCGACCGACGCGCCGACGCGCTTGACGATCAGCCGCTCCACCTCGAGGACGCGCTGGCGGCGGTTCACCAGTGCCTCGACGCGATCGCCGACCTTCAGCCCGGTCGACGGCTTGGCCGTCTTGCCGTTGACCTTCACGTGCCCGCCCCGGCACGCCTCCGCCGCGTCGCTCCGGGTCTTGGTCACCCGCACCGACCACAACCACTGGTCCACTTGTGCCGTCTCGATCAGCACAGCATGGCACCGTCACGGCGTTCCCCGGCCACGCAGGCCGTCATGGCGTTCCCCGGCCACGCAGGCCGCGGCCGGCCGCTCACTCCGCTGGCGCTCCACTCGCTCGCACCCCTACGTCAGCCGTCATGGCGTTCCCCGGCCACGCAGGCCGTCATGGCGTTCCCCGGCCACGCAGGCCGCGGCTGGCCGCTCACTCCGCTGGCGCTCCACTCGCTCGCACCCCTACGTCAGCGCGCGCGACTCGGGCGCGGGCCGGGGCCCTTCCGAAATCTGGAGTGGATGTCGCGCTCAGCGCGACGGAGCGCGCAAGTTTCGGGAGTGGGGAGGTTCTAGCCTGCACGGCGTGGGGAGCACGGTCGACCTCGCTGATGTCAGGGCGGCTCGCGACGTCATCGCCGACGTCGCCAAGACGACGCCGATCGTGACGTCCTCCACGTTGTCCGCCGACCTCGGCGGCGAGATCGTCCTGAAGGCCGAGAACCTGCAACGGACCGGCGCGTTCAAGATCCGCGGCGCCACGAACAAGGTGGCGTCGCTCGGCGCCGCGGCGGCGGGCGGGGTCGTCACCGGCAGTGCGGGCAACCATGCCCAAGCGTTGGCGCTCGCCGCACAGCACTTCGGGGTCCCGTGCGAGATCTTCGTGCCGGTCGGCGCGCCGATCACCAAGATCGAGGCGTGTCGAGCGTTCGGCGCCACCGTGGTCGAGCGCGGCGAAGCGCTCAGCGAGGCCGGCGCCCACGCGCTCGAGCGGGGCCGGCCCACCGAGATGTCGTTCTGCCCGCCCTACGACGATGTCGCGGTCATCGCCGGCCAGGGCACGGTCGGGCTCGAGGTGCTCGACGACGTCCCCGATCTGTCGACGGTGGTGGTACCGCTCGGTGGGGGTGGACTGATCTCCGGTGTGGCGATCGCGATCAAGTCGGTGCGACCCGACGTCCGCGTGATCGGCGTCCAAGCGGAGGTCTGCGCGTCGTTCGTCGGCGACACGGTCCCGGCGGGACCCGTGCTGACGCTGGCCGACGGCATCGCCGTGAAGTCGCCCGGCGAGATCACCGGCCCGCTCGTCGAGCGGTGGGTCGACGAGATCGTCGCGGTGGACGAGGACGCCATCGCCGACGCGATGATCCTGCTGATGGACCGGTCCAAGCTCTACGTGGAGGGAGCCGGAGCGGTGGGCGTGGCGGCGCTGATGGCCGGATCCGTGCGCGCCGCGGCGTCGGGGACGACCTGCGTGGTGATCTCCGGCGGCAACGTCGACCTCGGGGTCGTCCCGGGGCTGATCCGACGTCACGAGCACCGGGCGGGCCGGCGGCTGGCGATCTTCGCCCGGATCGACGACCGCCCGGGCACGCTCGCCTCGATGTTGCAGGTCTTCGCGGATGGGCGCGCCGATCTGATCGAGGTCGACCACATCCGCGAAGGACTCGACCTGCACGTGCGCGAGACGGGGGTCAAGGCCACGTTCGCCGTCCGCAGCCGCGATCAGGCCGAGGCGCTCGTCGCGGCGGCGCGCGACGCCGGCTACGACATCCAGGTGGAAAGCACCTGATCGCGGCCCTTTTCGCGAGATTCTGACAGCGCGCTCGACACTCCTACCTACTGGTCGGTAGGCTGACCGCCGTGCGCGAGCAGGAACTTCTCCACGAGCTGACGCCCACCGTCGAACAGTTGCTCGAGCGACATCTCGAGACCTCGAAGGAGTGGTTCCCCCACGAATACGTCCCCTACAGCCGCGGGCGCGACCACGTCCCCGGCCACGAGTGGACGCCCGACGACGCCGACCTGGCCGGTGCCGAGCTGACGCCCGAGGTCCGCAGCGCCCTGCTCGTCAACCTCCTCACCGAGGACAACCTGCCCTACTACTTCCGCACGGTCGAGCGGATGTTCGGTCCCGACGGTGCCTGGGGCACCTGGGTCCGTCGCTGGACCGCCGAAGAGGGCCGCCACTCGATGGTCATCTACAACTACTTGATGGTCACCCGGGCGATCGACCCGGTCGAGCTGGAGCGGTCGCGGATGGTCCAGGTGTCGGGCGGTCAGACGCCCGAGCCGGAGAACGTCCACGAGGGGTTCGTGTACCTGTCGCTCCAGGAGCTGGCGACGCGCATCTCGCACCGCAACACCGGTCTACAGATGGGCGACCCGGCCGGCTACGAGGTGATGCGTCGGGTGTGTGCCGACGAGAACCTCCACCAGCTCTTCTACCGCGACCTCGCCACCGCCGCCTTCGAGGCCGACCCGAACCTGATGATGATCGCCCTCGAGCGTCAGGTCCGACGGTTCGCCATGCCGGGCACGGGCATCCCCGACTTCGACCGGCACGCCGCAGCGATCGCCCGCGCCGGCATCTACGACCTGCAGATCCACCACGAGCAGATCCTGGCGCCGGTCGTGCTACGCCAATGGGACGCCGCCAACATCGGTGGCCTCACCGACGAGGGTGCGGCGGCGCAGGAACGGCTGATGAAGCGCATGGCCACCAGCGAACGGGTCGCCAACCGTTACGCCGAACGTCGCGCTGCCGAGCTCGCGCTCCAGCCCGCCTGAGCCGGCGACGGTCGCCTCAGGCCGCCAGGAGCGCGTCGATCGTGGCGTCGGTCGCGGCGTCGAAGAACGGCCCGACGACCTCCACGACGTGCTGCAGCGTCTCGCCGGCGAACAGCACCGGTTGGTAGTGCGCGATGTCGTAGCCGAGCGTGCCCATCGCGTGCACGTCGAGCGGGCGGATCTCGGCATGGTCGGCGAACCAGCCGAGCTCGCCGTACGAACTGAGCAGTCCCGCGCCGTACGCGCGCACGCCGCCCGACTCGCGCACCACACCGAACTCGACCGTGAACCAGAACACGTCGGCGAGGAACCCGAGCGCACGGTCGGACTCGACTCGAGCGATCGCTGCGCCGGCGCGCCGGTGGAGCTCGGCGATCTCGGGGCAGGCGATGCAGTTGGCGTGGCCCATCACCTCGTGGATGACGTCGGGTTCGGGCGTGTAGAGCGGGGACCCCTCCCACCGCACGTACTGCGTCGACGGGAACACGCCGTGCGACAG
>CAYGLH010000113.1:2671-9472 GCA_964350535.1 uncultured Ilumatobacteraceae bacterium | reverse complement strand
CGTTTGCGGGACCGATCTTGGGCGGACGGCCGAACATCCGACCCACAAACCAGCCGCACCGTTTGCGGGACCGATCTTGGGCGGACGGCCGAACATCCGACCCACAAACGAGCGGCACCGTGTTTGCGGGACCGATCCTGGGCGGAGGGCCGATCATCGGGCCCGCAAAGCGGCGGGGCGGGGTGGGGTGGGTCAGGGGGCTCGGAGGCGGATGGCGGCCCAGCCGTCGAGGGTCTCGGTCGCTTCCACGCCGAAGGGTGCCAGCGCCGCGAGCACGTGGGCGTGACGATCCGCGAGGACGCCGCTGATGATCAGCGCTCCCCCGGCCGCGGTGACGCGGCGCAGGTCGTCGGCCAGCATGCAGAGCGTCGGGGCAAGGATGTTGGCGACCACGATGTCGTACCGACCGTCGAGGTGTTCGAGCGCCGTGGTGTCGGCGATCAACCCGGCCACGCCGTTCCGGCGGGCGTTGTCATCGGTCGACTCGACGGCGGCTGCCGACGTGTCGATCGCCCGGATCGGCACCGCCCCGAGACGGGCAGCGGCGATCGCCAGCACGCCGGTGCCGCACCCGACGTCCAGCACTGATCGTGCACTCGGCGTGTGGGCCGCGTGCCGGTCGAGCTCGTCGAGCATCAGCGCGAGTGAGAGCTGGGTGGTGGGATGGTCGCCGAGCCCGAACGCGGCTCCGGGCTCGATGCGCACCACGACCGCACCCGGCTGCTCCCGCTCGGCCTCCTCCCCTGCCCACGACGGGGCCAGCACGACACGCTCGCGCACTGCGACCGGCCGGGCGAACCGGCGCCAAGTGTCAGCGGGCGTCGGATCGACATCGGCGACCCGCCAGGCCCATCCGGGATCCATCGCCGCTGCTGCGGCATCGAGCGCGGGTGGCTCGTCGCCCACCATCGTCCAGAGCTCGACGGTGTCCATACCGTCCGCACCGGCAACGCCGACTCGTTCCTCGACGGCGCGCACGCCGAGCATCCACAGGCGGTCGGACGCCACGTCCACGTCGCCGGCCGGCACGGTGACGACGAAGGCCTTCACCGTCGCAACCGCTCAGTCGATGCGGCGCAGGCCGGCGCGGTAGGTGCCGATGCGCTCGACATAGTGGTCCGCCCCGACGACGATGTCCTCCCGCCGGGCCCGTCCCGGCTTCAACACGGCCGGGCTGCCGGCGGCGAGGGCGCCGGAGGGCACCTCCACGTCGTTGAGGACGACCGAGTTGGCGGCGACGACCGCACCGGACCGCACGACGGCGCGGTGCAGCACCATCGATGCGTTGCCGATCAGCACGTCGTCCTCGATCGTGCAGCCCTCGAGGTGGATCAGGTGGCCGAGCACGCATCCGTTGCCGACGACGGTCGGGAACTCCGGCGTGGTGTGCAGCACGGCGTTGTCCTGGACGCTGGTGCGCTCGCCGATGCGGATCGAGCCGCCATCGCCGCGCAGCACGGCGCCGGGCCAGACGGACGCCTGCGACCCGAGCTGCACGTCGCCGATGATGACGGCGTCGGGATGGACATAGGCGTCGGGGTGGATGTCGGGTTCGAGATCGCCGAGTGCGTAGATGGGCATCGGAGCCGACCGTACCGTTCCTGGCGCGATCTGACGATCCTCGTTGGCTCTGCGGCCGACCGACCGGATACCGTTGCGCCAATGCCCCGCAGGATCGATATCGAGCTGACGAGCGCGCGCTCCGACGGCTCATGGACATGGCGCGCAGCCGGAGCCCGCAACCCGAAGGGAGTGGTCGACGGCGGCATCGTGCCGGACGGCGCGTCGGTCGGCGACGAGCTCAAGGTCGAGGTCGAGCAGATGCTCGCCGGCATCGAGATCCTCTCGGTGATCAAGGGCCGTGACAAGCGCGACCGCGACGACGTGCTCGAACTGTTGCCCGACGACAAGCCGTTCGAGGCGGTCATCGAGACGCGTGCCCGGCGCGACCGCGGAGATCGCGGCGGCCGGGGCGATCGACGCGGCAAGGGCCGTCGTGATCGGCGCGGCAAGGGGCGTGGCGACGGCGACGAGCGCGACGGCGCAGCGCGGCGCGATCGCCCCCACTTCGATCCCCCACCCGAGGTGCCGCAGCGGCCCAAGCCGAAGCGGCTGCGGCCGGGCAAGGCGCGCCGCAACGAGGTGCTGGCGGAACTCCCGGAGGAGCAGCGCCCCATCGCCGAGTTGGCGCTGCAGGGCATGTCCGCCGTCCGCAGCAGGCTGCGCGAGGACAACGCCAAGCTCAAGGCGGAAGGCAAGCCCGAGATGCCGGAGGCGTCGGTGCTGAAGCTCGCCGAGGACCTGCAGCCCAAGCTGCGCGTCGCCGACTGGCTCGACCGTGCCGAGGCGGCGCAACGCCAGATGGAGCACCTCGACCTGCGCGACCTACGCAGCGTCGTGGCCGCCAGCGACGACCCGATGGTCGCCCGCGACGACAGCACCCGCGAGATCGCCGCCGAGCTGAAGTCGGCGCTCCAGCTCAAGCAGGACGAAGAACAGAGCCAATGGCTCGAGGACATCGACGTGGCGCTCGGCGTCGGTCGCGTGATCCGCGCGCTGCGTCTCTCGTCGCAGCCGCCGAAGGCCGGCGAGATGTTCCCGCCCGACCTCGCCCGCCGTCTCGGCGAGGCTGCCACCGCCGGGCTGCAGCCGGAGGACTCCAGCGATCGCTGGTCGGCCGTGATGGAGGCGGCAGCCTTCTCGCCGGTCCGCACGATGGTCACCCCGGCGGCCCCACCGACCAGCATCACGGACGACCTGCGGGCCACTGCGCTCCGCCTCGGTCCGCTCCTCCCCCAGATCGCCGCCCTGCTCGGCGTCGAGGTGCCGGCCGACGCGCCGCGGCCGAAGCCGCTGCGTCCTCAGCACCGGAAGGACCGCAAGGACCGGAAGGACCGTGGACCACGCCAGTCGGGCCCGAAGGGCGGGAGCGGGGAAGACCGGTCATGAGCGACGTCGTCACCTACGAGCGGCTCGACCGCGTGGCGCTGATCACGCTCGATCGGCCGGAGGCCCGCAACGCCGTCAACGGCGACCTCGCCGAGGGGTTGGAGGCCGCCATCGACGCGATGGAGGCCGACGACGATGTCTGGGTGGGCGTCATCCGCGCCAACACCGAGGGTCAGGAGCGTCCGGTGTTCTGCGCCGGCGCCGACCTCAAGGCGATCAACGACGGCACCGCCGCCCGGATGAGCACCGAGCGCGGCGGCTTCGCCGGCTATGTCTTCCGTGAACGCAACAAGCCGGTGATCGCGGCGGTGGACGGCCTCGCCACGGCAGGCGGGTGCGAGATCGTGCTCGCTTCCGACATCGTCGTCGCCAGCACGCGCTCGTCGTTCGGCCTGGCCGAGGTGAAGCGCAACCTGATCGCCAACGCCGGCGGGCTGTTCCGCCTGCCGCGGGCGATCGGACAGGCGGCAGCGATGCAGATGATCCTCACCGGCGAGCCGATCGGCGGCGAGCGGGCCTATGAGCTCGGCCTCGTGTCCACCCTGTGCGAGCCCGGCGCCTCGGTCGACGTGGCGATGGAGATCGCCGGCAAGATCGCCGCCGCTGCCCCGCTCGCCGTCCAGGCGAGTCGGCGCGTCGTGCTCGCCGCCGCCTACGAGGACGATGCCACCCTCGTGTCGCTGTCCAACCGGCAGATGGCTCAGGTGATGAGCTCGGAGGACACGAAGGAAGGTCTCACCGCCTTCATCGAGAAGCGCCCTCCGCAGTGGAAGGGCCGCTGATCACAGCTCCTTCGAGGTGACGATCAGGCGGGCCACGATGCCCGCCCGTTCGTAGAGGTTCTTGGTCAGGCGGTCGCCGGGCAGCGCCCATCCCTCGATCACGCGGGCGCCGCCCGTGCGTGCGGCGTCGACGGCCGACGCCATGAGGGCGTCGCCGAAGCCGAGCTCGCGGGCCTGCTCGGTGACCCACACCTGGTCGACGCGGGCCACGTCGCCGTCGATGTCGAGCACGAGGTAGCCGGCGAGCACGTCGCCGAGGTGGGCGGCGAAGACGGCGGCGTGGGCACAGCGGTGCGGCCATCCCTCCCCCACCGCGGGATGCTCCTCCAGCCAGCGGCGGCCGCCGCGCACATCGACGGCCCCGTCGCGAGCCTCGGCCTCGAGCAGCGCGAGCTGGGCGTGCGCGCCGACATCGTCGCCGTCGACACGACGGACGGTCGGATCGGGCGGCACGATCGGCGAACGCATCGGTGCGTTCATGTGGTCGGGAGCGTTCGTCCGCTCAGGAGAAGATCGGGCAGTCGTCGTCGCCGACCGGGCAGTTCGGGGCATTCGAGCGCACGAGCAGGAAGCACGAGGAGCACAGTTGCTCGCCCTGCTGGCGCGGGTTCAGGCGTTCGCCGCCCTCGCCACGGGTGTCGGGCTCGTCGTCCTCGTCGTCGTCGTCATCATCGTCGTCGTCGGTCGTGACCATCCGATCCTTGAGGATGCGGTCGAGGTCGGCCTCGACGTCGTCGTCGTCGAGCATCTCGTCGTCATCGTCGTCGTCCCGACGGTTCCGCTTGGTACGCGGCGCGGAGTCCTCCTCCTCGTCGTCGTCCTCGTCGTCCTCCTCGTCGTCGTCGTCCGAGGTATCGCTGTCCTCGTCGTCGCCGTCGAGGTCCATCTCGCCGTCATCGTCGAGGTCCTCGTCGTCGGGACCGGCGTCGTCGTCCTGCTCCTCGTCTTCGGGGTCCAGGTCGTCGCCGTCGTTGATGTCGTCGTCAGCCATTCGATGCGTCGTCTCTCGTTCTCTTCCGGTTCTCGGATAATTCCCCGGTTGCGGCGGGATGATAGGCCCACCTCGTCAGCAGGCGGAACGGGCGCATTGTGACAGGGGGCACACCCCAACGCAAACGCGGTCAGGCCTCGGTCGGACCTCGGCGGGCCTCGGCCCGGCGTTCAGCCTCGAGCCGCTCGAGCTCGGGGGCGTCGGTGGTGATGTGGTTCATCGTCTCGGCGAGGGCGCGGTGGCCCGCCCGCTCGGCGATCAACCGGTGCATCTGCAGTGCGATCCGCCGGTACGCGGGGTGTCCCTGCGGCGACGACCGGAGCTCGAGCAGGTGGATCGCCTCGCGCAGGTTGAACTGCATCGAGTAGCGCAGCCGGTAGGCCATCGACACGGCGTAGGACGCCTGTGCCGGGTGGTGCCGGTCGATCGCGTCGAACAGCGACGCGGAGCGCTGCATCGCTTCGTCGAACACGTCGGACATGCCCGCGTCGTCGACCAGCTCGGGGCGGGCGTAGCCGTGGTTCGGTGTGAGCCGTTGCCATTCGATGGTCAGCATGCGGTGGCGCTGCAGGTCGCGGAATGCGCCGTAGTCGCTCAAGACGTCGAAGCGGTAGCCGCTGCGCTCGAATGCACGGCCGGGCTTGTGCCGACGGTTCTGGCGGTCGCCCACGTAGGCGCGCAGCAGCGACACCCGTTCGTCGACACCCAGGCTGCGCACCCGTGCCAGCAACTGCGCCTCGGACAGCGACGAGTGGGGATAGCAGATGGCGGCGAGGATCTTGTCCTCCGCCTCGGGATCGAAGTCGACCAGCTCCACCTCGGCGACCGGGTCGACCGGCGTCCCGTCGAACAGCTCGCCGACGAGCGCCGCCGTGTCGTCACGGGTCGTCGCCAGGTAGTCGCTCCAGGCGCCCCCGCGATCCGCGAGGTCGACCCTCCGCAGGAAGCTGGGGATCACCTTGCGCAGCTCGTGGAGCATCAGTTCGGCGTACTCCCGCGCTTCGGGGAGCGGGTGCGAGCGCATCCGCAGCAGCAACGCCTCGAAGGCCTGACCCGTGCCGTAGATCCCGACGTTGGAGGTCGCCGCCGCCGGCAACATGCCGCGCACCGCGTCGAGCGCCTTGGCTTTGGTGGCCGTGCGGTACACGAACGCACTGTCGGCGGGGTCGTGCGGGACCGTCGCCCGCACGTGATCGGTGACCGACTCGAGCGCCCGGCTGTAGCTGTCGAAGATCCGGTCGAGGTCGCCGACGTACCGGGTTCCCAGTGGGCCCGCGAGCACCTCCGGGTCGCGGAAGTACCGATAGCGGCCGCCGAGGCGGGAGTCGTACGCGATGTAGCGGGTGCTCTGCTCGAGGTAGCTCATCAGCCGCCCCCACTCGAGCACCTTGGTCAACAGGTTCGACGCCTGTTCGCAGGCGAGATGGACCCCGCCGAGCTGGGCGACCGAGTCGTCGCCGTACTCGAAGAACACGCGCTCGTACAGCTCCTCGGCGCGGTGCAGACCGACCGTGGCGTCGATCGTCTTGTCGCCCGAGATGTCGAGATCGCCGACGAACTCGTCGAGGAACAGCCGACGCAGCGACTTCGAGCTGCGGCTGTAACGGGCGAACAGTGCGCCCTTCACCACCTCCGGCAGGTTGACCAAGGCGAACACCGGGCCGTCGAGGTTGGTGAAGTACCGGCGCAGGATGTCGGCTTCGTCCTCGGTGAAGCTCTCAGGGACGTAGACGGCCACGGCGCACCACTGTAGGGCGCCGACTTCTCGGGGCCCGGGATCTCGGAGCGTGTCTGAGCAGGGAGGACGGGACGAAGTCAGGCGTACAGGACACCTGCGTCCGGGCGCACCTCGAGGCTCACCCGCCGTGCCCTCCCGACGCGACGGCCGTCGACACGCACGTTCATCGCTTCCCCGAACTCCCACGTCGCCGCGCTCGTGGAGCGGAGCCGGATCTGGGGGTGCGGGAGGTGCTGGGCCCGACGCGACCGGCGCAAGGCGACGACCCGCTGCCGCACCGGCATCGAGCGGTCGCACACGATCTCCTCCAGGCGGCCGTCGTTCGGGTGGCCGCGCGGGGC
>CAYGLH010000113.1:0-2661 GCA_964350535.1 uncultured Ilumatobacteraceae bacterium | reverse complement strand
TGCGCACCTCGCCACGCAGCCACCCGCCTCGCCACCAGGGCAGATGGACGAGGACGTGGGCGCAGGCGACGCACCGTCGTCCATCGGCCAGGTCGACCTCGATGAGATCGACCGGCAACGCCATCAGGCGCCGGCGATCGGCGATCGGCGCTGCGTTGATCGTGCGGTGCAGGTCGCCGCCCGACGCGGCGACCGCTGGTTCGCCCCGGTTCAGCGCCGCCGCCAGTTGTGCGTCGTCCGGGACCACGCGCAGATCCGGCGGTCGCTCGACCTCGCTCCCCCACGGTGCGCCCTTCTCGATGGTCACGGATCGCCGGTTCCCACCGCGACGGCCGAGCT
The DNA here is from genome assembly GCA_964350535.1 of uncultured Ilumatobacteraceae bacterium. Lineage (GTDB taxonomy): Bacteria > Actinomycetota > Acidimicrobiia > Acidimicrobiales > Ilumatobacteraceae > CAYGLH01. The sequence continues at coordinate 2,322 of CAYGLH010000113.1, read as the reverse complement.
GTCGGCGACGATGCCGCGGAACGCCCGCTCGGCAGCGGTCGCCGCGGCGCTCCGCGTCGCCGGCTCCGGCGCCACCGTCGCGACCTGGCGGAGCAGGTCGATCAGCTGCTTCATGGTGCGCACGAAGTCGCCGCCGTTGAGCTCCTCTTCCATCACGACTTCGGCGAACCCCTCCCCCGCCACCCAGGCGTGGGCGACGGCGGCGTAGGTCGGGTCGGGTGGCCGGTGCTCGCTCAACCCGCGACGACGTTCCTCGGTGGAGAGCTCGCCGCTCAAGGCGTTCAGCCGCTGCCATCGCCGCCGGACGTCGTCACCGGCGAACCAGGGAGCGGGCGGCGGCTCAGGACTGCGGTGCTCGTAGACGAGGCAGCTGACGAGCGCCGCGACGTCCTCGGGTCGCAACCCGTCGAGCAGGCCGGCGCGCAACGTCTCGGCGACCAGCAGGTCGCACTCGTGGAAGATCCGCGACAACATCTCGCCCGCCGGTGCGAGCTGCCACTCGTCGATCTCCACGTAGCCGCGGTCGCCGAGCAGGTCGAGCACCTGGTCGAAGTCGTCGGACAACCGGTGGTGCTTACCGCGCACCCGTCGTTCGAGGTCGGCGATCTCGCGTCCGACACCTTCGGCCTTGCCGGCGGCCGCCAGGCGCTGGCGGAGGTCCGGGTCGGCGGCCACCGGGTGGAGGTCGGCTCGCACGGGGGTGGCCTCGCCGTGCTCGTCGGGCCCACCACGGTCGGGACCTCGCCGGCGTCGTTGCTGGGCACGACGGTTCGGACCTGCCGCGGACACGGCCGTGCGAAGTCGTTTGGCCACCTCGGCGCGGTACTCCTTGCCACCGGGATCGAGGTGCTGGGGAAGCTTGACCTTGCCCAGTTCCTCCGGTGCGTCGTCGAAGTCGTCGGCGTGCATGGTGAACGACGCCCCGCCTCGATCGACCAGCGTCAGCCGGAGTCCGCGCTTGCGGTGCGCCGTGGCAACCACCGCCGCCGTGCTCGTACCGCCCGCACGGGGGACCTTCAGCACGGCGCCCGGACGGAGGCCGGCGACGGCCGATGCACCCTGCTCCCGTCGACGGGCGCGCTCGTCGCGCCGTTGCCGCCGCTCCACGTCGCGTAGCGCCCGGTACTCGTCGATGTCGCCGAACGGGCTGCGGGCTTCGTCGCGCAGCCGCTCGAGCACGTCGGTACGCCGCTCGAGCCGGCGCTCCAGCCGGACGACGTCGCGGTCGGCCTGGAACTGGGCGAACGACAGGTTCAGCAGGTGGTGCGCATCATCGCTGCTGTAGGTGCGTACGAGGTTGACCGCCATGTTGTAGGTCGGCCGAAATGCCGAGCGGAGATGGAAGCGCGAGCTCGACGCCAGCTGTGCCACCTCCTCGAACCGGGTCCAGGGGCTCCAGAGGACGACGGCGTCGCCCTCGTCGTCGATGCCGCGACGACCGGCACGACCCTTGAGCTGGGTGTACTCCCCCGGGGTCAGCGTCTCGTGGTGCTCGCCGGTGAACTTCGTGAGCTTCTCGATCACGACCGAGCGCGCCGGCATGTTGATCCCGACCGCCAGCGTCTCGGTGGCGAACACGACCGGCACCAGGCCGCGGACGAAGCACAGCTCCACCGCCTCCTTCATCGGCGGCACCATGCCCGCATGATGCGCCGCGAAGCCGGATTCGAGGCGCTCGACGAAGGCGTCGACGCCGAGCACCTCGCGGTCCTCCGGTCGCAACCCCGACAGCCGCTCCTCGGCGATCCGCCGGATCTCATCGCGCTGTGCAGGACCGGTCAGCCGCAAGCCCGCCGTCGCGCACTGACGGGCCGCCTCGTCACACTGGGCCCGACTGAAGATGAAGTAGATCGCCGGCAGGAGACCGCGACGGTGCAGCAGTTCCACCGTGTCGGGCCGGGACGGCGTCGACAGCACACGCGCCCCCGGCTTCGGACGGAAGCGTCCTCTCCCGCGGACCGCGGATCCGTCCAACTTCAGCGCCGTGCGGTTCGGATGGCCGTCGACGAACATCTCCAGGAACTGGATCCGCTCGTTCGTACGATCCTCGACCAGGTAGTGGTTGCGCAGCCGCACCGGGCGCCGCTCCTCCACGATCGCCTCGGTCGGTCCCCGCACGGTCGTCACCCAGTCGGCCAGCTCGCCGACGTTGCTCACGGTCGCCGACAGACAGACGAGCTGCACCGTGGCAGCGAGGTGGATGATGACCTCCTCCCAGACGGGGCCCCGATACGCATCCTGCAGGAAGTGCACCTCGTCCAGCACGACCACCCCGAGCTCGTCGAGGCCGCGCCGGCTCCCGTAGATCATGTTGCGCAGGAC
>CAYGLH010000112.1:0-9503 GCA_964350535.1 uncultured Ilumatobacteraceae bacterium | reverse complement strand
CGCCCGCCCGGTTTGCGTCGGCGTTTGTCCGGCCCGAGCGGCCGGGCGCCGACGCAAATCGGGAACGGCTCAGGCCGCCTGGAGGTGCTCGACCATCTGGTCGACGACGGTGCCCCAGCCGTCGTGGAACCCCATCTCGGCATGTTGCGCGGCACCCGCGGGGTCCTGGTGGACGGCGATGGCGCGGTAGCGGCAGCCGCCGGCGCCGTCGGACTCGAGCTCGAGGATCGCCGTGAACGGCATGTCGCTGGGCTGGGGCCGGTAGCCCGTCGTGAGCGCGTCGGTCCACACCAGTCGCTCGTTCGGCAGGATCTCGAGATAGCAGCCGGTGCTGTCCATCATCTGCTCGCCCTCGGGCGTGTTCATCACCGTGCGGAAGCCGCCACCGGGGCGGAGGTCGATCTCGCACCGAGCGATCGAATAGGGACGGGGTGCGAACCACTGCTTCAGCGAGGCGGGGTCGGTCCAGGCGGCGAACACGGCCTCCGGGGAGACCGGCACGGCGCGGAGGAGCTCGAGGTCGAGCTCGGGGTTGATGGTGTACGGGGTGAAGCTCACGATGACTCCTGTTGGTCGTGGTCGGTTTGGTCGTGGTCGATCTGGTCGTGGTCGATGAGGAACGAATCGAGTTGGTCGAGTCGCCGTTCCCAGGTGCGGCGTTGGTCGGCGAGCCAACCTTCGGCCGCATCGAGGCCGGCGGAGGCGAGCCGGTAGGTCCGGGTGCGCCCTTGTTTCGTCGACGTCACCAGCCCCGCCCGCTCCAGCACCGCGAGATGCTGGGTGAACGACGGCAACGCCATGTCGAACGGTTCGGCGAGCTCCGACGTGGAAGCCGGACCTGCGACGAGCCGTTCGATGACCCGGCGTCGTGTGGGGTCGGCGAGTGCTTTGAGCACGTCGTCGATCTGTTCACCACGCTGAGGCATTCACCTAAGTATCGCGAATGCGAACAGTAAGGTCAAGACCTTTCTTTCGTCGACGCGCGGCACCACGCTCCGCCAGGGAGTGGCGACGACGGAGGCCGTCACCCGGTGGCGATGACCGGCGGGGTCGGGGTCTCGCTGCCCGCCGCCGGCTCGACCGTGACGCCGAGATCGAACCCGGTCGGGTCGACGCCGTCGATGCGCGTCGCCACGATGCCGTCGGCGTCGGGCACGAAGGACCCCGCGGCCGCGGCGCCGCTGTCGTCGATCAGCCAGAGCACATAGGTCAGCGTCTCGTCGAGACCCTCGACGTCCTCGCCCTGCACCACGACGCCGGCGGCCGACGGCGAGTACACGACCCGCAGCGGGCCGAGCGTCGCGGACTCCAGCGGTCGCACCGACGCATCGTCGGCCTCGATGATCGCCGCCACCTCGTCGCCACTGCGCGTCGAGTCGAGGGCGACGATCACACCGATCACCCCGACGACGAGGAGCACGACCGCGGCGGCGGCCGCGAGCACGTTGCGGAGCACGTCGCGGCGCCTGGATGCGTCGAACGCCACCGGCTCGGGCGGTGTCGGCGGACGGCCACCCCGGACCGGCGCGCCGGCCGGCGGTCCGGTCGGTGCGGTCGGCGCGCCCGTCGCGGTCGGCGCGTCGTCTTGTGGTGTGCGGGCGATGGCAGCCAGGACATCGCCGCGCAGCGCCGGTGGCGGCTCGGCACGGAGCGCCCGCTGGAGCTCGGCGGCCGTGTCCAGGTCGTCGTCCAGCTCGGCCGCCGCCTCGACGTCAGCGGCGACGAGCGCATCCAGCTCCGCCGCATCCTCGGGCGAGAGCTCGCCGAGTGCGGCGAGCGCGATCAGTTCGTCGATCCGGTCGCGGTTCATCGTTCCACCCCCAGTTTGCCGCTCAGCTTCTTGAGCCCACCGCGCACGCGGCCCTTGACCGTGCCGAGCGGGAGATCGAGCACGTCGGCGATCGCGGCGTGTGTCTCGCCGTCGAGGAACGCCAGTCGCAACACGACCTCTTGTTCATCGGGGAGCTCGGCCAGTGCGCGCTCCACGCGCTCCACGTCGAGCGCGGTGATCGTCGCGTCGTCGGGGGCGGTGGGCTGGTCGACGCGACGCTCCTGCAGTCGGCCGACCCGATCGCGCTGTGACTGCTCCTTGCGCACTCGATCCACCGCCCGCCGTCGCGCGATCGTGATCGCCCACGTCGAGACACTGGACCGTCCGCCGTCGAATCGCCGGGCCGTCTGCCACAGCTCGACGAACGCCTCTTGCGTCACGTCCTCGGACATCGCCGGGTCACGCACCACGCTGCGCACCACACCGAAGACGACCGGGGCGAGCGCGTCGTACAGCGTTGCGAACGCCTGCTCGTCGCCCTGCTGGACGCGGGCCATGAGCGCTGGGAGGTCGGGCGAAGCGGTCACCAACGGCTCATGCTGCCAGGGATGACGCTCCCGACGCAGGACAGGCGTGCACGGCGAGGACATCAGCGGTCCGCCGATCCCCTCGCCGTGCATCGCTACCAGCCAGCTCGCCCGTTCGTGTCCGTGGTGCCGATCAGGGCATCAGCACCGCGTCGATCACGTGGACCGTGGCGTTGGCCGTCTGGATGTCGGCGCAACCGACGGTCGCCTGCCCGTTGACCATCAGCGAGCCGTCGTCGGCGGCCTCGAAGGTGATGTCCGCACCGTTGACGGTCTGGACGGAATCGAGGCCGGCCAGATCGCTGCTCGAGAGCTGCTCGCCGGCGACGACGTGGAGGGTCAGGATCGACGTCAGCAGATCGACGTCGGCGAGCACCGCGTCGAGCTGGTCGGCGGGGATCGCCTCGAAGGCGGGGTTGGCCGGAGCGAAGATCGTGAACGGACCATCGCTGTTCAGCGTGTCGACGAGCCCGGCCTCGGTCACCGCTGTCACCAGCGTCGAGAGCACCGGGTTGTTCGATGCCGCCGTCGCCGCCGGATCATCGGTCATGCCGGCGAACGAACCTTCGCCGTCGGCCGGGATGGCCTCGCAGAGCGGACCGCTCGGCATCGCCATCTCGTCGGACGACTCGTCCATCGCCGACTCGTCCATCTCGTCCTCCATCGCCTCGTCGGCGGGCGGCATGAGCACGGAGCCGATGATGTGGACGGTGGCGTTGGCGGTCATCACGTCGGAGCACAGCACGTCCACCCCGTTCACCGTCGTCCCGTCGGTCCCGAACTCGAGCTCGGCGCCGTTGACGGTCGCCGCGGTTCCGGCCTCGCCGAGCTGGGCCGCGTCGAGCTGGTCCCCGGCCACCACGTGGTAGGTCAGGATCGACGTCAGCAGCTCCTGGTCGGCGAGGACGGCGTCGAGGTCCTCGGGCGGGATCTGCATGAACGCATCGTTGGTCGGTGCGAAGATCGTGAACGGTCCGTCGCTGCTCAGGGTGTCGACCAGCCCGGCCTGGGTCACGGCCTCCACGAGCGTCGAGAGCAACGGGTTGTTCGACGCAGCGACGGCGGCGGGATCGTCGGTCATGCCCTCGAACGACCCCTCCCCTTCGGTCGGGACGGCGCCGCACGCCGGCCCGAACGGGCCGTCGTCCATCGGTTCGTCCATCGCCTCGTCCATGGCGGTGTCCTCGGTCATCGGTTCGTCCATCGCCGTGTCGTCCGAGGCGGGAGCCTCGGTGGCGACGGTGTCGTCCTGCGCGGCGTCGGTGGTGACGGCGTCGTCGCCGTCGGAGCCGCAGGCGGCGGCGACCAACGTCAGGGACGTCAGTCCCACGAGGAAGCGTGTGGTTCGGGTTCTGGTCATCGGAGGTTCTCCTCTTGATGTGTCGGGGGTTCACGCTGCGGCGCAGCGTCCGAGGCCGTCTCGGCCGGCCCGTTGCCGGGCTCAGTCGATGAAGACCACGATCTGGTGATGCCCTGAGGCACCGTTCGGGAGTGGTTCGGATCGCTCGGCGGTTTGGATCACGCCATTTCGATCGATCGCCCGGCAGCGGATCGACGTGCGGCCCGGCGACGCCGGGGTCCAGCGGTAGGCCCACTGCCGCCAGGTGTCGTCGTTGAGCGCGGCGCCGAGGTCGGCGCGCTGCCAGTCGCCGTCGTCGATCTGGACCTCGACGGCCTCGATCCCGCGGGTCTGGGCCCAGGCGACCCCGCCGACCGCGGCGACACCGTCGGCGCCGCGTCGCAACGTGCCCAGACCGTCGATCGAGTCGATGCGGCTCATCAACTTGATGGGGGCTCGGTCGGCGTACCCGCGCGGCACCCAGTACTGCTCGAAGTCGTCGAACGTGGTCAGCTCGATCTCGGTCAACCACTTGGTCGCCGAGACGTAGCCGTACAGGCCGGGAACGATCAGGCGCGCCGGGAAGCCGTGCTCCAGCGGCAGCGGCTCGCCGTTCATGCCGAAGGCGACGAGCGCAGCGCGCCCGTCGGTCGCCGCCTCGACCGGGAACCCGCAGGTGTAGCCGTCGACGGATCGGCCGACGACCTGTGTGGCGGCGGGCCGCACGCCTGCGTCGGCGAGGAGCTCGTCCAGACGGACGCCGAGCCAGCGGGCGTTTCCGACCAGCTCACCGCCGACCGTGTTGGAGACGCACGTCAACGTGATGTCGTGCTCGACGACGCGGCGCTGGAGGAGCTCGTCGAAGCTGAGCGACAGCTCGCGCTCGACGAGGCCGGTGACCCGCAGCTCGTACCCCTCGGTGGGCACCTGCGGCACGCTCAGCACGTTGTCGATCCGGTAGAAGCGCTCGTTCGGCGTCACGAACGGCTGCATGCCGTCGACCGCGACCGACACGTCGTCGCCGACCGGCGCCGCCGGCGAGGCCGGTCGTGGGAGTCGCACGTTCGCCCGCGACTCGGACGCGCTGAACCGGCTGCGGACCGCCCGCCCGAGGGCCGCCGCGCCGGCCCCTGCGACGAGCAGGACCCCCATCAGCGCACCGCCCCGCACGAGGACCTCCCGTCGCGTCGGACCCGCCGCCGGTGCCGCAGGCGCCCCCTCGGGCCGCGCCGGGGTTCGGCCGAACGCCACGCGGTGGATGGCCCACAACGCGCCCGCGCCGGCGAGCGCACCGAGCAGCGACGGCACGCCGTCGTCCAGCGAGCCGACCGCTCGTGCGGCGGCGGCGGCGAGCATGCCGATCACCCCGAACAGTGCGATCCCGACGAGGCCGATCCACAACCGTCGGGAGAAGGCGACCGCGCCGATCACCGCGGCATAGAGGGCCAGGACGACCCCGATGCCGATCAACAGCGCCGGCTTGTCGTTCGTCCCGAACCGTTCGATCGCGAAGTCCTTGACGGCCGGCGGCACGTTGTCGATGACGCGGTCGCCCACGTCGACCACCGGCGAGCGCCAGGCCCGGCGCAACCCCGCCGCGAGCTCGGCCACGCCGAGCGCCACGGTCGCGGCGACGATGCCTGCCAGCGCACCGACGGCGCGGAGGCGCCAGGGCCCGAGCGGTGGCACGGTGGTGTCCGAACGATCCATGCCAGACGTTCGGCCGTCGGCCGCCGCCGGATCAGTTCACGAGGCCGGCGTTGGTCGCCGAGGTGTCACAGGCCCGTCGCGGGCCCGGTGCGCCGACGGGTCACCCGGCGCCGATCGATCGCAGGACAGCGTCCTCGTCGCGCGATCCGGGAGGCTCGCCGGCCGCCGCCATCTCCGCCGCGAGTTGCTGGAGTGCGACGTTGGCGGGCGTCGGCACGCCGTGCAGCCGACCGAGGAGCACGATCTCGCCGGTGAGGTGATCGGTCTCGACCGCCCCGGTCCCCCGCTGCAGGCTCTGCCATGACGATCCTCCGTCACGGTGGCGATCGGCACCGACCGGTTGGATCTTGAGGGCGTCGCCGCGGCGTTCGAGGTCCTCGGCCTCGCTGACGACCGGGATCCGAGCGGCGGCCAGCACGCGATCGCCTTCCGCTTGGACGAGGTCGCCGAGCCGACCGCGCGTGGCGGCCCGGCCACAGACCGCCTCGACGGCGTTGCCCAGGTTCATCAGCAGCTTGCGGTACTTCCAGCGCATGATGTCGTCGCGTGGGACCGACCCGAACGTCGCCGCCTCGAGCGTGGCGGCGAGCTCGACGCAGAGGTCGTCGATGCCGTATGGGAACCGGCCGATGTCGAGCAGCCCGGAGCTGGGCGCGGTCCACACCCGCACGACGCCCGGCGCGAGATGGTCTGCCGGGAGCATCACGCAGATCCCGTACACGTTCGGGAACCGACGCAGCGCCTGTCGCTCGTTGTCGACGCCGTTCTGCATGCACACGATCGGGTGGTCGTCGACGCCGACCGCCCGAAGATCGTCGAGCACCCCGACCGTGTCCTGGCTCTTGACGCCGAGCACGAAGACGTCGCCGCCGGCGACCTCGAGGTCGTCGACCGACACGGCGACCGGCAACTCGACGGTGGTCGTGCCCGACGGCGACTCGTAGCGCACGCCGGACTCGGCCATCACGCGCCCGTGCTCGCCCCTGGCGACCGCCACGACCGGCGTGCCGGCCATGGCGAGGTTGGCGGCGACGACGCCGCCGACCGCTCCGGCACCGATGACGACGATCCGCACGACGCCGACCCTATGGGATCGGGCGCGTAAGGCGCCGACGCCCGGGACGTCAGGATCGGTACCGGCACGGTGCCGGTGGGCGATCACGCCTCGAGGTGAAAGCAGCACGTGTCATGAAGCAGCAGTTCAGCGGGGTCCTCTCCGGCCTCTTCCTCGTCGTCTTCGGCGCGGCGTTCGCCGTCGCCGGCTGGATCGGCATCGAGCTGGTCCAGCCCTACGACGACGGCGTCACCACGACGGCGACCGTCGTCGACAACATCGAAGGATCGGTGCTCATCGACGGCATCGCCCATCCCGACTACTCGCCCGTGTACGTGTTCGAGACGGAGGACGGCGAGAGCTACCGGATCGCCGACTACACGACCGGCGACAGCCACCCGCTGCCGATCGGTTCCACCGTGGAGATCAGCTACCGTCCCGACGACCCTGGTTCGCCACGCCGCATCGACGTCGATCGCGACTGGCTGAAGTGGTTCATCTTCGGCGGCCTGCCGGTTGCCGCGTTCGGGGTCCTCCGCACCACCGGCTCGCTGGTGGGTCTGGTCCGCGGCGCAGCCACGCGATGAGCCGATGCGGTCGGGAGCCGGTTCAGCCGGCGCGCCCGAACCAGGCATCCAAGGCGCCGGTCAGCGCTGGTCCGCCGGGGTCACCGGCCCACGCGACGTGGCCGTCGGGTCGGATCAGCACACCCGCGACCGGCGCGACCTCGCCGATCACGGGGAGCATCCACGGGCCGTCGGCCGTGGCCCGGACGACCCGGACCCCGGGCCATCGCGCGTCGTCGCCGACGGCCCCATCGGTTCGCCCCAGGTCGAGCAGCACCGGTCGCGCCGCGTGGAGCAGCTCGAACACCCGCGTCGCTCCGTCCGACGTGTGGAGATCGAGGTCGGGCATGCGCCGCCCGACGAGCGGGTGATCACCGCCCGTCGCGTCGTGGGTGTCGTACCGGATGTCGAGCCCTGAGATCATCGCGGACACCTCGACGCGCGGCTCGTCGAGTGCCAACCAGCGGGCGACTGCGGCGTGCAGCGCCCGGTGACGCTCGTCGGCCACGACGAGAGCGGTCTGGGCCATCGTGTTCTCCAGCACGCGGGCCCCGACCGGGTGGCGTTCGGCGTGGTACGTGTCCAGGAGGGCATCGGGCGACGTGCCGCGCAGCACGCGGGCGAGCTTCCAGCCGAGGTTCACGGCATCCTGCACGCCGGTGTTCAGGCCCTGACCGCCGAGCGGGGCGTGGATGTGGGCGGCATCGCCGGCCAGGAGCACCCGCCCGCGCCGATAGTCGACGGCCTGGAACGACGCGTCGGTGAAGGACGACAACGCGGTCGGTCGGTGGACGCCGAAGTCGGTGCCGTATGCCGCGACCAGCGCCCCGCGCAGCTCGTCGATCGTCGGCTGCGCGGTGCGCTCGGCGTCCGGCTCCTTGAGGACGATGCCGTACGGGCCACCATCGGTCGTCGGATCGACGGGTCCGATGCCGCCTCCTTCTGGCCTGATGCCGATCGGTGGCGTCGCGTCCATCTCGGCCTCGGCGATCAGCCAGCTGGTCGATGCCTCGACGCCGGCGAAGTCGATCCGCGCGGTCCTGCGCACCAGGCTCCGACCGCCGTCGCAGCCGACCAGGAACCGGCCGCGGAGCGACTCGCCGTCGGCCAGGTGGAGCTCGACCCCGTCGTCGTCGACCGTGATGTCGGCCGCCTCGCGTCCGCGGCGCACATCCACGCCGAGCCGCTGGGCCCAGTCGGCGAGCATCGGCTCGAAGACGTTCTGTTTGAGCGCGAGCAGGTGGCTGTGCCGCGTCGGATGATCCGTCACGTCGAGTTGGATGTAGGCGTAGCCCAGCGACGGGTACGTCTGTCCGGCCGCGAGGAACGGTTCGACGATCCCGCGCTGGTCGAGCACCTCGAGGGTGCGGATGTGCAGACCGCCGGCACGCGACCCCTCGAGCTCGGTCGTGGGCCGTCGCTCGATCACCACGGCGTCAACGCCTGCCAGCGTCAGCTCGGCGCCCAGCATCAGTCCGGTCGGGCCGCCGCCGACGATGACCACCTCGTGTTCGTTCCCCCTGCTCATGAGATCGAGTGAAGCGATCAGACCGGTTTGCAGCAAGCCCCCGGCCCTCCCCTACGGTGGATGGTGAGGCGGGGTGACCGGTGCGCGACACGGCGCGACGGGGCGCGAGGCAGCCCGACTCCTAGCCTGGCCCGATGGGGCTGTTCCACTGGATCTTCGGGAAGCATCCACCGCGCCCGCCCGATCCCGAGCGGGCGGCGGTCGCCGGGCTCGTGAGCACGTGGGAGGTGCCGCTGGTGGCGGAGGAGCTCCGTCGCGCGGGCATCGAGGCGACGTTCAACGACGACCACACCTCGTATCTCACGACGGGCGCGATCGAGTCCCGGGTCCAGGTGCACGTGATGGAGCCCGACCTCGCGGCGACCCGACAGATCATGCAGGCCGTTCGCGACGGGTCGCCGGGGACGTACTCGCTGCGGCGGGCCGAGTCGGGCGACCGGGCATTCCTCGAGGACATGCTGCACCAGGCGATCTTCGTTCCCGAGGGTGGGGACCGGCCCGGCCGCGACGTCCTCGCCGGCCCGGAGTTGGCGCGCTACGTCGAGGGTTTCGGATCGCGCTCCGGCGATCGCGGCTGGATCGCGGTCGACGACGACGGCGTGCCCGTCGGCGCCGCGTGGGCGCGTCGGTGGACTCCGCCCGTGGTCGGCTACGGCTTCGTCGACGCGCTGACGCCGGAGCTGTCGATCGCTGTCCTTCCCGACCACCGTGGCGCGGGCGTGGGGTCGGCCCTGTTGGCGACACTGCTCGACGAGGTCGGGCGCTGCAGCCTGAGCGTCGATCGCCGCAACCCCGCCGTCGGGCTCTACGAGCGCTTCGGGTTCGTCGTGGTCGAGCGCCACGACGACACCCAGGTCATGCTCGTCGGCGAGGAGCCGGGCTGACCGGGCTCGGCTCGACCGGTCGTCGTCGGCCGACGAGAATTACGCTGGGACGGCCCGACCACCC
>CAYGLH010000111.1:0-9536 GCA_964350535.1 uncultured Ilumatobacteraceae bacterium | reverse complement strand
GTGATCGCATGAAGCGTGTTCAGCGCCGAGTAGAAGCGACCCTCCAGCCACAAGCTCGACGCCGTGAGGAACAGGCCCGTCACCGAGACGGCAAACAGCCCCGCGAGGGCGAGCCAATCGCCGCTCCGCTCGACCGCCAGCGCGCCCGGGTCGGTGAGACGACGCCGGAGGAAGACGAACACCCCGGCGAGCACGAGCACCGCCGCGATGTCGAGACCGTGGTAGAGCACCCATCCAAGGATGCTCTCGGCATTGAACTCCAGGGTCCCCACGCGGGAGAAGTAGACCTGGTACCGGTCACCTTGCTGGCCGACGCTCTCGAAGTGCAACAGCCCGAGCGTCAACGGGAACGTGATCAGCACCGCCAAGATGCAACCCCAGAACAACAACTGGTGGGCGATCCACCGCGTGGTCGAGCGCCGGCGGATGAATCCCTGCGCCAACAGGTGTGATCCAACGAGCGAGGGGAGCGCCGCCAGGTTGCGCGCTCTGCGCTCGCGGAACGAGTCCCAGCCGCGCCGGTTGAGCATCCGCGTCGGCGGGCGGCGCACCCACACGGCGTACCGGTAGATCACGCCGAACACCATGAAGATGACACCGAACAGGTAACCCACGAGCGCCGCGTCGAACCACACGAGGCCATCGCTGCCGACGAACGTGATGGCGATCGTCACCGCCACACCGACGAGACCCCAGGCCACACCACGTCGATCGAGCGGCGCACCGTGACGATCGGACGGCACGTCGGTCGCCGGCGTCTGCACACTCATCGGTCGATCGGACACGTCGCCGTTGCGCGGCCGCTGGTCGACTCGTCTTCGTTCGCACTGGCGTCGCCGCCGACGTTCACTGCCTCAACCCCCAGGTACTTTCTCCAAGGATCACTGTACATAATGCGTCGAGAGCGCGCAGGTCGAAGAAGTGGGGCTCGGTGTACCGGCGGTACCCGCGTGCGCAGGCGGGTCCATGTCGTTTCGGATCGATGGAGACGATCGTCGCGAGTTGTGGAGGTTCCAGGCGGGACCGTCGTGACTCAGGCTCCGCGTGCCTCGATGGCGGCATGGTCATAGGGTTCGATCATGATGCACTCGCCGGGGCACTCCTCGGCGGCTTCGATCGCTGTCTCGATCAGCGAATCCGGGATGCGGGCGATACCGCGGGACATGTCCGGTCCGTGACCGTCACCGGTTGTGCCGTCGAAGACGATTCTGGTGCCGAAGTGCTGCGCTTCTTCCTTGACTACCCACAGGCCGTCATTGCGAGGTTCGAACACGTCGGGGCAGATTTCGGAGCAGATGCCGTCACCGGTACAGAGGTCTTGGTCGATCCACACCATGAGTGTTGTCTTCATCATCGTGTCCTTCCTGGTCCTTCTGACCGGCGCGTCGCTGGGATCGTCCTGGAGTGTGATCGAGCGAGACCGACCCTGCCCTGTGGTGATGAGCTATTGGTTGCTCCTTCTGCTGTGAATTGTTGACAATGTGGCGGTGGGGCGTCGAACGTACCGTGGTGGTTACGACGAGGGACCGGATCCTCGACTCGCAGACCAGAAGGAGCACGATCATGCTGACAACTGCCGCTTCCGCCAGCGCCGTGGTTGACAGCGGTCGGTTGCGGTCCGCTGGGTTGCTCTTGCGCCTCCGCCGGGGGCGTCTCGTCGCCGGCCAGATCGCCGCCGTCGGCCAGGCCGCACGATTTGTCGGGGGTGGTGGCTGATGGCCGCGATGGAGACCCTGAGCGAAGCGATGGCCAGACTCGTCGACGCCGGCTACAGCGAGTGCTACGCCCCTGTTGACGGAGCGTTGGCATGTGCCCGTTCGGGGGCTCTTCACGATCCGTCCGCAATGTCCGTGACCGAGATCGTTCGTTTCGAAGGTGTCAGCAATCCCGACGATCAGGCGATTCTGTACGCGCTCGATGCTGGTGATGGCCATCGTGGTCTGTATGCAGCGGCTTACGGCGCGACGTCGTCAGCCGAGGACGTCGCAGTTCTTCGCGCCCTGCCCAGCCTGGTGTCGTGAGGGGCGATTCGATGTCGCGACGTTCACGCTGCGTGTGACGATCGCCGACCAAGCCGCACGACGCCCTTTCATGAGAAGAAGGAGAGATGAGATGAGCACCGCCCAGCGCGCCCGGCGCCAAGGTCGGGTGGTCGAGATCGAACGGACGCCGTGTCGGCTCGATCCCATCGTGGGTGAGCAAACACCTGAGCTCGCCCGTGGACCGAGGTGGCTCGAACCACCGATCGTGCTGCTGCTCGTGTCGAGCGCGTTGCTGTTCGCCCTCGGGAGCGCGATGACCTCAGTCGTCATCTCCATCGTCGGCGCGGTCAGCCTCGTCGCTGCGTTCTCGGTCGATACTCGGCACGAACGCGAGTTGCGCAACCTCCGTCGATCACGTGAGTTGCACCGTGGCCGGAGCCGTCACGGCAGCACGGCGCAGAGCAGGCCGCGCGGCCCGTCCCGGCCCAGAACGCGTGTGGAGGCGGCCGATGGCACGACCTGTGTCCGCCCAATCGCGCTCGAGCGGATGGAGCACGCACCTTCTCGTCGCCGGCTGGACCGCTGCGCGTGAGGACCGCACTCAGCGGTCAACGGGCCGGTGACGCCCGAGCCATCGGTGCCACCACCTGCCGCGAGGTGGCTGCGTTTCAGCTTGGACCCCCGCCGAGAGCGTCTCGGAGCGCAGGACGAGGGTGAGCGCAGCTTCGGTGACGCGCAGTCCTGCGGAGGCCTCGTAGTCGTTGCTTGCTCGTCGCAGGCGCTGGAGGAAGCAGGCTCGTAGCTGCTCGAGCTGGGTCCGGTCGTTGGCGGCGGCCGCGAGAGTTGCGGCCAGCTGTCTGCGCGTCGTGTCGGGGTCAGTGCCGCCGGGCGGCTGCTGTATCTCGTGGATCAGTGCAGTGCCGAGGGACGACACGATGTGGTCGTCGAGTTCGCACCGCTGCGCCGGTTGTTCGGTCTGGATCGGCATCTGGACTCTCCTGATTGTGGCCGGACGGTGGGTCTCGGTGCGGTTCGGCGTTCTCCGCGAGCAGTTTCGCTCTGCCCTGGGGCTCACCGACGAGCCGGTGGATGACGTTGGCGACCGTTCGCTCGGACTGGTTCCAGTTGTCCTCTTCCTGTTGTTGGCAAGGCAGGCATCGCCGGGCGAATGGGACGAGTCGGATCCTGTCTTGGTCGATCGCATCGGCGCAGTGGTCACAGGTCCCGTAGGTTCCGCGATCGAGCTTCGATAAAGATTCGTGGACGGCCGCCCTGATGCCGAGGTCGTAGGCGGCAGCAGCCGGTGCGCCGCGGTCGGCCACAGCGACAACGCGGTTCGTCTCGAACGTGGTGACCAACGCGTCGAGCTCGCGTCTCGCTGACGTGTGGAGGTGGCGGCTGGTCGGTTGTCGCCACGACTGGGACCGCACATCCTCGATGTGGATGGTCATTGTCGTTCTCCGTTGGCCGTGCTGGAGGTCTGGAGGTCGCCGGTGGTCTGACCGGTACGCTGAAGCCGTGGTGGGGGGACCACGACGATGGGGCTCGCCGCGTTGTGGAGCAGCCAGGTGGACACCGAGCCGAGAAGAGTGGCGCCGATGGCCCCGCGTCCGCGGCGTCCAACAACCAGCAGATCGGCGCTGGTCGCGCGGCCAGCGATCACTTGGCGCGGTCGACCGTGGACGAATTCGTCGTGGATCGTGATGTCCGCAGCGCGGCAGGCGTCCGACGACACTTCGAGTGTCTCCTCGAGCCGCTGCCGGGCGTTGGCGATTGCCTTGGGCAGGTACAACGTCTCGCCCGAGTACAGGCTGGGCGTGAACTCCCATACCATCATCGCCGTCACGTGCGATCCAGGTTCAGCGAATCGGCAGGTCCACCTCAGCGCTTCGATCGAGTTCGCCGAACCATCGACGGCGACGACGATGTCGGTGGCCGGTTTGAGCGGTTGAGCGCGACGTGGTCGGGGCACGACGACGGTGGCGACACCTGCGTGGGTTGCGCAGCGGACACTGGTGGAGCCCACCATGATTCGTTCGATGCGTCCGATGTTCCGGGAGCCGACGACGAGGAGATCACTGTTCTCGGTCGCGTCGAGCAGGACGTTCGTTTCGTCGCCGGGCCGGGTCGCTGTGGCGATTCGCGCGCCGAACAGTCCCGCGAGATCCGCGGCCGCGACGTCGGGAAGCGATGCCAACGTCGCGGGCGGCGTTCCGTTCTGCTCACGCGGTCTGTGGGTCGCGGGGATGGGGGTCGACGGCCTCTCCGCGTGGAGCAGCGTGATCGATGCCGACCGGCCAGGTGCATGGACCGCGGCCCACTCGGCTGCATGAAGGGCTTCGGCTGTGCCGTCGAATCCCACGGTCCATCGGTTGGAGGTCATGCCGCGTCACTCCCGGTGAGTGTGCCCAGTCCGACACGTCGAGACGCCGACCGGGCCTCGATCGCGGTGTGGCTGTGACCGACGATCTGCTCGTAGGACGTGGGGTCGGTGGCGCCTTCGGTTACCACGAGCAGCACTGTGTCGGTGGCATGGTCCTGTTCGGCCGACCAGTTGTGGCGCAGTGCGCGCAGTCCGGCGAGGGATGCCGCTCCGGTCTCACCGGCGACGATTCCGTGAGTGGCCAGATCGCGCATCGCGTCGCGGGCCATCTCGTCGGGGATCGAGATGAACCAGTCGGTGCCAGCCGAGACGAGTGGCCAGGCGACGCCGGAGGGAGAGTCGCAGTTGAGACCGGCCATGATCGAGTGGTGCGGTCCCGGAACGGTCACGATCGCTCCTGCTTGCGTCGACCGTTGGGCGGAGTTGGCGTCGAGGGGCTCGACGCCGGCGAGGGTGATGGAGAATTCCTGTTGTCGGTAGTGCGCAGTAGCAGCGGCCATCAACGAACCGACTCCGACGGGAACCACGACCAGGTTGGGGGAGGTGAGACCCTCTGCTTCCAGTTGTTCGTCGATCTCGTCGAAGAGGGTGCTGTAGCCGTGGATGACGGCTCCGGCGGTCGGGTCCGTAGCGGTGGATGCGGTATCGGCGATGACGAGCGTGTCGTCGGCGCCGCGTCGGGCGGCGCGGCGCACCGCCTCGCCGTAGGTGCCCTCCACGACCACGATCTCGGCGCCTTCGGCGCGGATGGCGTCACGTCTTGCCGTCGAACAACGTGCGGGGACGAAGATCTCGCACTTCATGTCGAGCATGCGCGCCAGGAAGGCCACCGCTCGGCCGTGGTTGCCGTCGGTCGCGGCGACCAGCTGGAGCGGACGCACACGCTCGAGCGCGGCGGTGAGCTCGGAGATCTCGGTCCACTCAGGCTCTGCTCCGAGGCGGTCGGTCAGCGCCACGTAGGTCGCCCAGGACGCGCCAAGGATCTTGAACGAGTTCAGCCCGAGCCGACGGGCTTCGGACTTCACGAGCAACCGCTTGACACCGAGTCGCGCCGCCAGTTCCGGAACGTCATATAACGGTGTCGGCGAGTATCCGGGAAGCCGCCGGTGGAAGCGTCGCACCCCAGGATCGGCGGCCGCCACTGCGACCTGAGCGCGCATCGGGTTGGCAGTCACCTGCGCCCGATTGCGCCCGGCGCGGCCGTTGGTGGTGATGGGCGCGTTGGCCGTCATGATTTGCTCGACGGCGCTTGCGGACCCACGATCGAGCGT
The DNA here is from genome assembly GCA_964350535.1 of uncultured Ilumatobacteraceae bacterium. Taxonomy (GTDB): domain Bacteria; phylum Actinomycetota; class Acidimicrobiia; order Acidimicrobiales; family Ilumatobacteraceae; genus CAYGLH01. The sequence continues at coordinate 3,900 of CAYGLH010000111.1, read as the reverse complement.
CTCTGTACGTCGTTACGTGGCGGGTCGGCGCGAACGGTGATGGCCCGCAGGTAGCGCCGTTCATCGCGCTCGGATATGCCGAGCGCGATGACCAGCGCGGCCATTCCGACCAGCAACACCGTTGGCCACACCATCGTGACGCTTGCGAACAGGAGGGCGAACCCGGTCGCGACGAGTACGTTGACAATGGCTCGGTGCGGCTCGCGGACCGGATCGATCGGATGGGTGGACGGTTCGAGCCGGCCGGATACCGGGTCGAGCTGGGCGAATTGTTGCGCCAGCGCCCCGTCGTCGCGGACGAGCTCTCGTTCAAGCTGATCGATGTCTTGCTGGAGGTCGTTGTCGTTCATCGTTCTCTCTCATCTGGGTGTTCCCATTGGGGTAAGGGCCGCGATAGCTGCGCGATGTCAGCGGCTCGAGGCGCGCAGCATCCAGTGGTACTTCTCGAGGCCTTCGAGGATTTCGATGACCGCGTCATGGGCGACTGCATCGAGGGACTCGAGATCGCCGAGGTAGCCGTGGATGACTGCAATCAGCTCTTCGAGGCGGCTGATGAGCTCGGCGATCACCTCCCAGTCGGCAACCGAGCCGGTGGGGAACGGCTGGGTCACGGTCGACGCAACGGTCTCCGGGCGGGCGTCGACGGCCATGCCGGCGGCGACTGCACGCTCTGCGACACGATCGCTCCACGCGCCGAGATCGGCGGCGAGTTCATCGGTCAGTGCGTGCAGCGGCAGGAACGCAGCACCGGTGACGTTCCAATGTGCCTGTTTCGCGTCGAGCGCCACGGCGACCAGTCGTGGGAGCAACCGTTGTAGCACCGACGCCGCGGCGAGGTGATCGGTATCGGATCGTTCGAGCAATGCGGTGGACATGTGAAGCCTCCTCCGGGATCGAGTTGTTGAGGCTCCAGTGTCATGCCCTGCCACGCCGTACCCGATAGCAGGATCGAACATGTTCACGCCGAATGCCTGTGGGTTTCTCACATGTCCATGAATAGCGATCGGTGCGGGCGGACGGGTTGTCGACGTGCGCCGGAGTCGCTACTCGATCGAGCTCCACGGGCCGTCGTAGTGGCGGGAGATGTAGATCGCGATCTCGCACTCCAGGGCCAGGACCGGGTCGTCGGCGAAGGGTCCGACGATCTTCTCGATGCGGTCGAGTCGATTCTTGAACGTGTTGTAGTGCACGTGAACGCGACGCGACGCCTCGGCCATGTTGCGCGTCTCGAGCCAGACAGCGAGCGTCGCGACGAGGTCGCTGCGATGGACACGATCGTGGTCGACCAAACCACCGATGGCCTGCTCCACGAACTCCGCCAGGTCGTCGGTCGGCGTGGACGCCAGGAGGCGTTCGAGCCCGAGCTCGTCATACACCTCGGTGACGTGGCGGCCCTTCGCCCATCGACCGACGTCCACGGCGCGGCTCGCCTCGATGTAGCTGTTCGGCAACCCAGAGGCGTCGTTCACCCGCCGTCCCACGCCAATGCTGACCATCACGGCGCGAAGGCGAAGGTCCAGCTCCCGGCGCAGCGCCTCGGCGATTCGGCGCCGCTCACCCGGTGCGGCGGTCGCGGGAGCGACCAGTGCAGCGATCGTGGTGCTTCGAGTCCACACGATGGCGTCGGGACCGAGTGTGGCGCGCGCAGCCGCAGCGATCGTCGCCAGCGCCGAGGGCACCACAGCACGGTCGGTCGGTGGATCGATCGACGCCAGCAGCACCGCACGCGGCCGCGACAGATCCCATCCGAGACTGATCGCCCGCTCCGCAGCACTCGTCGCATCGATACCGTGCCCAGCGATCAACTCCTCCAGCGTCGTCGCTGCGAAGCGCTCATACTCGGCGCCGACGGCACTGGAGTGCGCCAGCCGGACCGCGATCGCCGTCGATGCGCGCTCGAGCGCCAGCAGGTGGTCGTCGGCGATCCGACCGCCGTTGTTGAGGACCACGATCTCGCCGTAGCGATGCTCGCCGGCGAGGATCGGCTGTCGCACATCGCTTGCCTGGACCGACGCCGGATCGGCCCCTCCTGGTACCGACGCGATCGGGTTGCCACCACTGTCGAGCACGACGATCGGGCACCGCAGCACTGAATGGAGCGTCGACGCGATCTCAGCGGTTCCACCACCGGACAGCACGACTGGCGTGAAACGCTGATGAATCTCGAGGAACCGTTCGAGACGATGACCCTGTGCGCTCAGAAGAGCGTCGAGCACGATCGTGGTGACCTCGGTGAGGGTTGCTGTTCCGTCGATGACGATCACAGGTATCCCGGCGCGGTCCGCGGCGGCCACGAGCTTGGCGGACAGTGGTGCGTCACCTTCGAGACGCACGACGAGCCCAGCCACACCCATCGCGTTCAGATCGGCCATCACTCGATCCAGATCGCTGGAAACGGCGAGGAGCGTCGACTCCGCCACGATGACCAGTTCCTGGTTGCCCGATCGCCGCAGATCCTCGGCTCCATCGATCATGCGCGCACGACGCACGGCGCGGTTCATGCCGCCGCGGCCTGCAGCGATCGTCACCGAATCACCGACCAAAGAATCCACCACTCCGCCGACGTCGAAGGTACGCCACATGAGGGTCATTCTGTCCCACGACGAGTGGGTCGGGCGGTCCTCAGTCCGGTCGTACACGTCGGCGGATCACGGGAGCGACCGTCGGGGCGATCGGTGGTGGTGGAGACCGCGGTGTGCCGCCTGCCCGCCACGTGGGGCCAATGCACCAGCAGTTGTTGCAGGCGATCGGCGCAGTCGCGAAGCTCGACCTGTCGTTCATCGTGGGCGTCTTCGGTCGCCGCGGCACCTGTGGCGTCGGTCGCGCGCAAGATCAGCCACTCGAGCGCGATTCGTGTCGAGTGCAACTCCGCCAACAGATGGGAGCGCTCGTCCAGCGCGCATCGTGGTTCGGTCGCCCAGAGTTGGCGAGCGATGGCCTCGAGATCGCGGGCTGATGCGATGATGTCGTGGGTCAGGAGATGGTTCCGTTCGATGGTCGACATATCAGATCCTTCGGTGGCGGTAGATGTCGGCCGCAGGGCCAGGGCAGCGTGAAGGCAGGGGAGTGAGCGCTGCGGTCATCCGCTGCGGCGACGACGGGGCGATGCGGCGGCCCCATCGTGGTGCGCGCAGCTGACGCAGAACCGTGCCAGCGGGAGCGCCGTGAGGCGCTCGTACGGGATCGCACCGTCGCAGTGTTCGCACCTCCCGTACACGTCATTCGACATCCGGTCGAGGGCGGCATCGATGGCGACGACGTCCTCGCGAGCCGAGTCGAGCGAGTACCGCTCGAGCATCTGATCGAAGTCGTCGCTGTCGCGTTCGACGGGTTCACTCGTATCGAACTCCAGTCGGCGAATCGCCGCAGTTCGGAGATCGTCGAGGATCGCTCGCAACGCGTCGATCTGCGTTGAGTCCAGCTCGGACGCCTGCCAGCCCGAAGGGACCGACGATGCGATGATGGTCATCTACATGCTCCTTCTCGAAGTCGAACACAGGACCCCCGACTGTGAACCGTCGGGTGCGTCACAGATGACCGTACGGACCGAACCCGTCGCCCCGAATTGTGCACTCTCGACAAGGATTCGCCGTCAACCTGTGGACAACCACCATGGCCACCGTCCTGCTGAGATTGTCACATCCACGTCGGCGCGGGCCGCTGACCACTCGAGCTCGTACCCGATCCTGCTGTTGCCGCCGAAATGACTCCTGAGCGGCCCCATTGCAGCTGGCCATCGCGGTGGGTGAGAATCGTGGTTCCTGGCGGCCGCCACCGCCGCATCGGTAGGATTTAGGGCGTCATGGGGCCATTGGCCATGACATGGGAGATGAGCGACGAGACGAACGCCGCCGACCGCCACTACATCTCGCGTGCACTCCCCGCCAGCCGCCCGGCGCG
>CAYGLH010000110.1:2194-9547 GCA_964350535.1 uncultured Ilumatobacteraceae bacterium | reverse complement strand
GGTGCGATGGCGGTCGCCTCCCAGGCCGGCGACGCCGGAGCCGGCATCATCGACGCCGCCCAGCACGCCTTCGTCGACGGATGGGTGCAGTCGATGTGGATCGGCGTGGCGATGGCCTCGGTGGCGCTGGTCTACGTGATCTTCCGGGGACCACGCCGCAGCGATGTCGAGGCCCACGAGGCGGCCACGGCGAGGGTGGACGAACGGCCCCTCGCCGCACCCGCCGACGCCCGCGCCTGACGTTTGCGGGTTCGATCCTGGCCAGCCGGCCCGGGATCGGACCCGCAAACCGGTGGTGACGGGCGCAGGGCTTCGATGGGTGGGTTCAGGCCGGCGTGTGCAGCTCCTTGCCGCCGGCCCCGGCCCACTGGGCGCGCAACGACTCGGCGCGCCGGGTGTTGTCGGCGATCTGGGCGATGGTCCCAGCGATCGACAGGGCGATGTAGGCGGCGTACCACCACCACTCGTCGTCGAGGTCTTCCGTGGTGCTCGCCACACCGAGCGACTCGGTGTCGACCGTGTTGGTGAGCAACATCACGCCGACCACGATGGCGGTCGCGCCGGCCATCGCGGTGAGCACCACGAGCAACACGCCGGGAAGGTCACCCATGATGGCCAGCACCGCCAAGGCCACACCGAGCACCACGCCGACCAGCACGATCACCCACGACCACGTCACCCCGAGGGCGACCATCAGCGACGTGCCGAGCGTGAACCCGATCGCCCCGAGCGCCAGCATCACGCACACCTCGTAGTAGGCGTAGGCGAGGAACCCGAACACGATTGCCAAGCCGAAGGCGACGAACCAGGCCGCGGCGTTTTCGAGGAAGCCGGCGTCGGAACCTGCGTCGACGAGTCCGGCGCCGAGGAAGAAGCCGACGAACGCCCCCCAGATCGGGATGACGATCCGCATGGCCAGGAACCCGCGGAAGCAGAACAGGATCCCGACCAGCACGGCCAGGATGCCGACGACAGCATCGCTCATGCCGGCATCATGCCCGATCCCGGGCGAGGGGACCGCACGCTCGTCGCGATCGGTTCAGGCGCCCGGGCCCCAACCGAAGATCCCGCCGACCGCGTCGGGGTTCCAGCCGACCCAGATGCCGGCGGCGAGCGCCGCCGCGGCGGCGCCGAGGATCCACGGCAGCTCGCGGGTGCTGAACGCCGTCGCGTCCTCCACCGCCGGTCGCATCAGCAGGTGGCCGGCCCACAGTCCGAGGAACCAGCCGGCGGGGTGGGTGAGGTCGTAGATGAACCCCGAGAACAGGATCGGGCCGACGTGGTACGCGCTCACCCCCCACCTGAGCGTCCGACGCCACGGCCCGCGCAGGTACGCCGTCCACGCACCGAGACAGGCGAACGCTCCCGCCGAGATGCCGAAGTCGGTGGCGGTGGTGACCTCCACCGCGAAGGCGGACGACGCACCCTCGAGCGGGATGATCGCCAGCAGCACGAGCACGGTCGCCAGCACCTGCCCGCCGAACACGGCCACCAGCGGACGCCAGTGACCGGCGGAGTGCTCGTACAACCCGACCGCGAGGTAGGTGAAGATCGGGATCGGGACGGCCAGCGACTGCAGCAGCACGACGCCGGTGAGCAGCGTCCACCAACGCCCGGCCTGCAGCGCCGGCAGGCCGTACCCCCACTCCTCCATCGCCGCCAGGCTCTGGTCGTCGATCAGCGCCCGGGCGATGTAGGTGGAGACCACCATGACCAGGGCGACGACGATCGTGGCGCGGTAGCGGAGTGGCAGGTCGAGCAATGTGCGCACCGCCGCATGCTGGCAGGTCGGAAGCGTGGATGACGGTCTCTCGCCAACTACGGTCCTGCGTCGATGAGGTCGAGATGAGCACTACCGACACGACACCCTCCGACAGCACCCCGTCCGGCACCACCCCGTCCGAGACCGGCGGGTCCGACGCTGCCCCCGACGACCGGTCCGCCCCGCATCACCGGCGCGGCGCGATCGCGCTCCACTACGTCCGCGAGCTCCTCGGTCGCTACTGGGCGACCACCGCGCTCGTCGCCGCCGTCCTGCTCGCCGGGCTGTTCACCGGTGCGCTATGGAACGGCGTCGACACGGGCTCTGCGCTCTACGACGAGGTCGCCTACGGGCTCCCGGCGCTGGAGGACGGCCGCTGGTGGACGTTCTTCACGGGGATGTTCTTCTCCCCGGACATCGTCCTCTACATCCCGATCCTGGTCTTGCTCGTCCTGGCCGCCAGCGCCTTCGAGCGGCGGGTCGGGCACATCCAGACGCTGCTCGTCGCGATCGGCGGCCAGTTCCTCGCCTCGCTGCTGACGGCGGTGTTCCTCTGGCCGTTCGACGGCAGTGGTTGGGCGTGGGCCGACCGCCTCGGCAACGACCTCGACCTGGGCATCTCCGCCGGCGGCTTCGCCCTCGTCGGCGCGTACACGGCCTGCATGCAGCCGGTCTGGCGGGCGCGCGTGCGCGTCGGGTTGCTCGCCTACCTCGTGGCGATGTTCCTCGTGTCGGGCCTGTTGTGGGACGTCGAGCACCTCCTCGCCTTCGTCCTCGGTCTCGCCGTCGGTCCATTCCTCATGGGGCGCGGCTACGAGCGTCGGCAACTGAAGTTCGGGCGGCGGACGCAGCGCTCGCTCGTGGCGCTGATCGTCGCCGCTGGCGCGATCGCCCGCCTCGTCGAGGCCGTGTTCCCCGGCTCTGGCGGCCCGTTCCACACGGGTGGCACCGCGGAGCACAGCCCCGGGACGACGGTCGGCGTGGTCGTCGGATCGCTCCTCGCGCTCGCCTTCGCCGACTCGCTCCGCCGCGGCCGCCGCCTCGCCTGGATCATCATCACCACGCTCGCCGCGCTCACCCTGATCGCCTTCACCACGCACGACCCCAGCGGCGAACGAACGGCCGGGATCGTCGGCATCGGCATCGAGCTCGCACTGCTCCTCGTCACGGCGCGGGCGTTCACGGCGCGCCCCGCGAGGCGCTCGTTCCGGACCGCCGGCCGCCGCATCGCCCTCGCGCTGGTGCTCTTGTTCCTCTACACGGCGATCGGGTTCGGCGTGCTGCGCGACGACTTCCAGCCGCGCGCCGACTGGCCCGACATGGTGGCCGAGTTCCTCGCCCGTCTCGTGTTCACCACGACCGACCGCATCGAACCGGTCAGCGACGCGGCTCGCTGGTTCGTGTCGTCGATCGGGGTGATCTGGGCGGTCGCGCTCATCGCCACGCTCGTCTCGCTGCTCTACTCCAGCCGGAAGCAGACGCCGCCCGCGGACCAGCCCGAGCTGATCCGCCGCCTCGTGTCGCAGCACCACTCGTCGAACATCGAGTGGATGCTCACGTGGAAGGACATCACCGTGTGGCTGTCGGCGGACCAGCGCACCGCGATCGGGTACGTCGCCGTCGGGTCGGTGGCGCTCTGCCTGGCCGACCCCGTCGGCCCGGCAGCCGAGCGCGAGGCCGCCCTGCGCGAGTTCGACGAGTTCTGCTTCCGGCGTGGGTGGATCCCGTGCCTCTTCGCGGCGGGCGCCGACACGGCGGCGATCGCACCCGGGCTCGGCTGGAAGGCGGTCGAGGTCGCCGAGGACAGCGTGATGTCGCTCGACAACGTCGAGTTCCGGGGCAAGGCGTGGCAGGACGTCCGCACGGCGCTCAACAAGGCCGGCAAGCAGGACATCGAGCTGATCACCACCCGGTGGCAGGACAGCACGCCGGTCGTCACCGACCAGCTGCGGGCGATCAGTGGCGAATGGGTCGGCGACAAGGCCCTCCCCGAGATGGGCTTCACGCTCGGCACGCTGCGCGAGGCCGACGACCCGGACGTCCGGCTCCATCTGGCCACCGGCGCCGACGGCACGATCGAGGGCTTCACGTCGTGGATGCCCGTCAGCGAGGACGGTGAGGTCGTCGGCTGGACGCTCGACCTGATGCGCCGCCGCGACCACGGCTTCCGGCCGGTGATGGAGTTCCTGATCGGCGCCTCGGCCCGACAGTTCCACGAAGAGGGCTACCGGTTCATGAGCCTGTCGGCAGCTCCGCTGGCGAAGGCGCCCGCCTCGCTCGCCGAGAACTCGGACCAGGAGATGATGCAGAAGCTGCTCGACTTCCTCGGCGACGAGCTGGAGCCGTACTACGGGTTCCAGTCGCTGTTCCGCTTCAAGGAGAAGTTCCAGCCCGAGCACCACCCGATGTACCTCGTGTACCCCGACGAGACCGCCCTCGCCGAGATCGGCCTCGCCGTCACCCGCGCCTACCTGCCCGACGCCGGCTTCGCCGACTGGATGCGGATGGGGTGGGAGATGTTCGCCCCGCACCCGAGCCGTGAGGAGGATGCGGCATGACCGTGTCGTCGGCCGACCTCCACGCCGCCGCCCGAGCCTCCGGCCACCCGGTCCTCGACGCGGGCCGCGGTCAACCCAACTGGATCGTCACCGCGCCGCGCGATGCGCTGTTCATGCTCGGCCGCTTCGCCGTCGCCGAGGCGGATCGATCGGGTCCGGCGGCGCGCTGGGGCATGACGCCACCGCGCGCCGGTATCGCCGACCGCCTTGCCGCGGCGATCGCCGACGACGGTTCCGACGGCGCGACACTCCTGCGGGCGTCGACGGCGTTCGTCGCCGACGAGCTCGGCTTCGACCCCGACGACTGGGTCCACGAGATCACGCGCGGTGTGCTCGGCGACGGCTACCCGGATCCCAACCGGATGCTCGTCCACATCGAGCGCGTCGTCGAGCGCTACTTCGTCGACATCATGGGTATCGGCGACGCCGCGCCGGGGACCTACGAGCTGTTCGCCACCGAGGGCGGCGCGGCGGCGATGGCCTACGTGTTCCGCACCTTGAAGGAGAACCTGGTCATCGAACGCGGCGACAAGGTGGCGATCTCGACGCCGGTCTTCACGCCGTACCTCCAGATCCCGACGCTCGAGGACTTCGGCTTCGACGTGGTCGCGCTGCACGCTGCGGAGGGCGGCTCGGCGCGCACGACGGACCACCTGCTCGAGGAGCTGCGCGACCCTGCCATCCGGGTGTTCTGCCTGATCAACCCCGGCAACCCCGACTCGCGCACGATCCCGGCCGACGACGTGCACCGGATCGAGGAGCTGGTGCGCGGCGAGCGCCCCGACCTGCTGATCGTGGCCGACAGCGCGTACGCCGTGTTCGTCGAGGGGTTCCGTGGTCTGGTGGCGAGCATCCCCGAGAACGTGATCTGCCTGCACTCGTTCTCGAAGACGTTCGGTGCCACGGGGTCGCGACTCGGGTTCGTGGCGATGCACCGGGAGCACGCCGTCGACCGGCTCTGGGCAGCACAGTCCGAGCAGACGGCGGCGAGCCTGGCAGCGCGCTACGCGCCGCTCGGGGCGAGCGGCGGCCCGCCGTCGTTCATGTCGCGCCTGGTGGCCGACAGCCGCGAGGTCGCGCTCCACGGGATCTCGGGGCTCGCCACACCGGACCAGGTGCAGATGGCGTTGTTCGCGCTGTCCTACGTCATGCCGCACGGCCACGACGGCGTCGCCGACATCCATCGCGAGCTGGTGCTGCGCGAGCAGGCCCTGTACGAACCGCTCGGGATCCAACCGCCCGCGGGCACCGAGAGCGCCTACTACGCGCTCGTCGATCTGCGGGCGGCGGCGACGGCGCTCCTCGGACCGTCGGCGGGCAGCCGTCTCGTCGCCACCGCCGAACCCGACGACCTCATCCTGCGCATGGCCGCCGAGCACGGCGTCGTGGTGCTGCCGGGTGGCTTCTTCGGGGGCGACCCGTGGGAGGTGCGGGTGTCGCTCGCCTCGCTGCCGGTCGGGGCGATCGGCGACATCGGGCACGCGATCGCCGCGGTCCTCGGCGGCGCCGACCCGAGCTCCTAGCGGCGCGACCTGGCGCGCTGCTCCTCGCGCAGCTCCTCGTAGCGCGCCTCCCAATCGGGCGCGATCGGCATGCCGATGCGCAGCGCCTCCTCGGCGGACAACTCGGCGGGATAGCCGTTCGTGTCGGCGAGGGTGAAGGCGAGCTCGCCGGTGAAGGTCTGCCCTTCCTCGGCGTCGCGGGTGAGCTGCTCGACGCCCTTGTGCAGGGTGCGGGCGAACTTCGCCGCCTCCTTCTCCACCACCTCGCGGGCCTTGTCGCCCGACTCGCCGGGGCCGACGTCGGGCCATCGCGCGCCCATCACGTCGGCGACGCGCTCGGCGGCGGCCGTGATCACCGGTGCGAGATCGATGTCGTTGCCGCGCAGCAGCTCGGCGTGGCGCACCGCCCGCCTGATCAACTTGCGCAGCACGTAGCCCTGCCGCGATGCGGACGGGTAGATGCCCGCTGCGGCGATCACCAGCGCCGCCCGGAGGTGGTCGGTGACGATGCGCAGCGACCGGGTGCCATCCTCGTCGAGGCCGTCCGGGTGGACCCCGAGTGCTTCGGCGACGCGCACGAGCAGCAACGCCAGCTCGTCGGTCTCCCACACCGAGGTGTGCTGGTTGAGGAACATCGCCAGGCGCTCGAGGCCCATCCCGGTGTCGACGTGGCGCTGGGCGAGGGTGCTGAGCCCGCCGTCCTCGTCGCGGAAGTAGGTCATGAACACGTTGTTCCAGATCTCGACGAAGTCGGGGATGTCGGCGAAGGCCGGCGCGGGACCGTCGCCGACATAGACGAAGATCTCGGTGTCGGGGCCGCACAGCCCGACCGGGCCGTTCGACCACCAGTTGTCGTCGGCCCCGAGGGGGTTGATCCGGCCGGCGGGATCGACGCCCGCCTCGCGGAACGTCGCCTCCCAGATCGCGGGCGCCTCGTCGTCGCGCGGCACGTCGTCGTCGCCGGCGAACACGGTCACGTACAGGCTGTGCGGGTCGATGCCGAACTCGCCGGTGAGCAGCCCGAAGGACTGCGGGATCGACGTCTCCTTGAAGTAGTCGCCGATGCTCCAGTTGCCGAGCATCTCGAACACGGTGAGGTGGGTGTCGTCGCCGACCTCGTCGATGTCGGTGGTGCGCACACAGCGCTGCACGTCGGTGAGCCGGCGACCTGCCGGGTGCTCCTCGTCGCCGTGGAGGTAGGGCGTCAGCGGGTGCATCCCGGCCGTGGTGAACAGGACGTCGTCGGTCGGCGACCGCACCGAATGACCTTCGATGATCGCGTGGCCGTGCGCCTCCATGTAGCCGAGGAACACTCGCTCGATCCGTTCGATGGTCCAATGCATTTCGGCCTCCTGACCAGTGCCGGCGGTCGCCGACTCGCGGGTGATCGTAGGTGACCGATCCTGGTCGGTCGCGATCCTGCGGGTACCGTCGCGACGTGCTCGACTGGTTCAGGCGGGAGCTCATCGACGATGGCCGATTCGTACTGCTCCTGGATCACGTCCAGGTGCAGCAGGCCCGCCCGGCTCAG
>CAYGLH010000110.1:0-2184 GCA_964350535.1 uncultured Ilumatobacteraceae bacterium | reverse complement strand
CAGGCGGGAGCGGATCGACGATGGCCGACTGCCGCTGTTCCTGGCGCTCCTCGCGTTCATCGTGACCTTCCTCACCACGCGCGTGGTGACGCGGTTGATCCGCAGCGGGCGCGGGCCGTTCCGCGACAACGTCACGGCGTCGGGGCTGCACGTGCACCACGTCGTGCCCGGGGTGCTGATCCTCGTGACGGGGGCCTTCATGGCCGTCGGCGCGCAGGGCACGCCGGTGTGGCCGGAGGTCGCCGCGGTGCTCGTCGGGATCGGCACCTCCCTCGTGCTCGACGAGTTCGCGCTGATCGTCCGACTCGACGACGTGTACTGGAGCGAGGAGGGTCGCATCTCGGTCGAGCTGGTTGCGCTGGCGATGGCCTGCCTCGGCCTCGCCCTCGTGGGCTTCAACCCTGCCGATGTGTCGAACGCGGCTGAGGAGCCGCTCTCCGAGACGGCGCGGATCGCGGCGATCGGGACGACGCTGGCGTTCCACGCCGGCGCGATCCTCGTCGACATCGCCAAGGGCAAGTACCGGATCGCCCTGCTCGGCGCGTTCGTGCCGACGCTGGCGCTCATCGGTGCGGTGCTGCTCGCCCGGCCGGAGTCCCGTTGGGCGCAGCGTCGGTACGGGGAGCAGAAGATGGAGCGCGCCCGCCGCCGACACGAGCGCCGCGACCGCTGGATCGGCAGCCAGACGCGCTGGCTGTACGCGCTCGTCGGCGTCGGCCCATCGCAGCCGGCCGCGTCGACTCCGGCTGGGAACGGGTCGGAGAGCGACTGCTAGGGTATTTCCTAACGACCATTCAGGTATCCCGATCCAGGAGTTCCGGAGCACCCTCGATGACCACCTCAACATCCGCAGAACGAGTCCCCGTCGGCGACGATCTCTTCGTCTGGCCGAGCGACAGTCCCGTCCTGCTCGGCAGCCGCTGCACGAACTGCGGCAACCACATGTTCCCGGTGCAGGACGGCTGCCCGAAGTGCATGTCGAACGAGTCCGAGACCGTCGAGCTCGCCACCCGCGGCACGCTGTGGAGCTGGACGGTCCAGGGCTTCCCGCCCAAGGCACCGCCGTACCAGGGCCCTGTCGGCGACGACTTCCGCCCGTACGGGGTGGGCTACGTCGAGCTGCCTGGCCAGGTGCGCGTCGAGGCGCGGCTCACCGAGAGCAGCCCCGACAAGCTGCAGATCGGGATGGAGATGGAGCTCGTCTTCGACAGCCTCGGCATCGACGACGGCGGCAACGAAGTAGTCACCTATGCGTTCGCACCAGTAGAGGGGGACACATCATGAGCGACGTCGCGATCATCGGCATCGGGATGCACGAGTTCGGCCGCACCGACGGCGTCTCGGGCATGGATCAGGGAGTCATCGCCGTGCGGCGGGCCCTCGCCGACTGCGGCTTGCAGTGGTCCGACATGCAGTTCGCCTTCGGCGGCTCGATGGCCGCCGGCGCCGCCGACACGATGGTCAGCCGTGTGGGCCTGACCGGTCTGCCGTTCACGAACGTGCTCAACGGCTGCGCCACGGGCGGCACCGCACTGAACCAGACGGTCAGCACCATCCAGTCCGGCGCCTTCGACCTCGGCATCGTGGTCGGCTTCGACAAGCACGAGCGCGGCGCGTTCCGGGTCAAGGGCCCGAGCGGCCGCAAGGACTGGTACGGCGGGTCCGGGCTGGCCCTCACCACGCAGTTCTTCGGCATGAAGATCAACCGCTACATGAGCGAGTACGGCATCAGCCAGCAGACCCTCGCGCGGGTCGCCGCCAAGGCCTTCCGCAACGGCGCGAAGAACCCGATGGCGTGGCGTCGCAAGCCGCTGAGCGAGCAGGAGGTGCTCGACTCGGCCATGCTCTCGTACCCGCTCACCCAGTACATGTTCTGCTCGCCCGGCGAAGGCGGCGTGGCGATGATCATGTGCCGCGCCGACGAGGCCAAGAAGTACACCGACCGGCCGATCTACCTCAAGGCCGCCACCGTGCGGACCCGACGATTCGGGTCGTTCGAGGTGCTCGCGCCGTCGATCGCCATCGATCGCGATCCCGGCCCGACCGCCGACGCGTCGCGCGCCGCGTTCGAGCTGGCGGGCATCGGGCCCGACGAGGTCGACATCGCCCAGCTCCAGGACACCGAGGCGGGCGCCGAGATCATGCACATGGCCGAGAACGGCTTCTGTGAGCACGGCGAGCAGG
>CAYGLH010000109.1:0-9557 GCA_964350535.1 uncultured Ilumatobacteraceae bacterium | reverse complement strand
ACTCGATCAACTGGGCGCGGGTGATGGCCCAGGTCGTCTACTACGTCGTCGCCGCCGAGACGCTCGCCGGGCCGGTCACGTTCAGCGTGCCGACCGGCAACTTCGGCAACGTGCTCGCCGGCTGGATCGCCCGTCGGATGGGCGCCCCGATCGACCGGTTCGTCGTCGCGTCGAACACCAACGACATCCTCACCCGGTTCATCGAGCACGACGACATGACGACCCGCGACGTCGTGCCCACCCTCAGCCCGTCGATGGACATCCAGGTGTCGTCGAATTTCGAACGCGTGCTGTTCGAGATGAACGGGCGCGACGGGGGACTGACCGACGAACAGCTCACCCGCTTCCGGGCGTCGGGTCGGCTGAGCATCGAGCCCGATCAGCGGGCGGCGTACCTCGACGGGTCGTTCCGTGCCGCGGCGTTCGACGACGCCCACACGATCGAGGAGATCCGCCGCGTCCACCGCGAGACCGAGGTGCTGCTCGACCCGCACACCGCCACGGCCACGGCGGCGGCCAGGTTGTTCGCCGGACCCGGTGGTGCGACCGCGCCGATCGTGTCGCTCGGCACCGCCCACCCGGCGAAGTTCCCCGACGCCGTGTGCGAAGCGACCGGCCATCGCCCGGCCCTGCCGGACCACCTGGCCGATCTGTTCGAACGCGAGGAGCGGCTGGAGCACGCCGCGAACGACCTCGGCGAGGTCGAACAGCTCGTCGAGCGCCTCACCGCGCGCTGACACGCCGCGACCGCGGCAGCGCCGAAACGTTGCACGGCGGCGTGCCGGGTCGCTATCGTAGGAGATGCCCGGTTCGCACCGGGTCGTGCACCACCCGGGCGGTCCTGTTTCATCAGCACCGCGGGTCGTGAGCGAAATTCTGTGCGGGGAACTTCACCTCTCGCTGCTCTGCCGTGAGCAGACCCCCTTCCCGCACGGTCGATTTTCATGATCGCGGCCGCGACAGACGGCGGCGAGAAAAGAGGAAACGTGGCAGGAGCCGCACTCGAACAGTCCGTCCTCGAATCGAAGGACAAGGACACCCTTCTGGAGATGGCCAAGGCGCTCGGCGTGAAGGCCAGCAGCCGCCTGAAGAAGGCCGACATCATCACCAAGATCCTCGACACGACGGGAGCGCCCGCATCGTCGGCACCGTCGTCGAACGGATCGTCCTCGACGCACGACTCGTCCAACGGAACGGCGACGGCCACCCCGGCTGACGCGTCCAGCGACGTCGCGCAGGACTCGACACCCGCCGACGCGTCGAAGGACGCCGCGCGGGACGCATCACCCGCTGACGCGCCGAAGGACGCCGCGCAGGACTCGACACCCGCTGACGCGCCGAAGGACGCGGCGCGGGACGCATCACCCGCCGGCGACTCCAACGGGAGCGGGAGCGGCGACGTGCCGACCGGTCCCGATGGCGAGCCGCTCGCCGACTGGGAGATCGCCCTCGCCGCCGAAGGCGTCGACACGACCGTGTCGGAGGTCAGCGGCAGCAGCACGACCAAGGAGTCGGGCGACCGCGCCGACCGTGGCGACCGCACACGCGCCGACGACGGCGACAAGGATCGTCAGGGCGATCGGTCGCAGAACAAGGGCGGCCAGAACAACCAGGGCCAGAAGAACCAGGGTGGGGAGGGCCAGAAGAACCAGGGCAAGAACCAGGGCGGCCAGAACAACCAGGGCGGCCAGGGCAACCAGAACAAGAACAACCAGAACAACAACCAGAACCAGCCGGGTGAGGGCAACAGCCGTCGGCGGCGCCGGCGCCGCAAGAACCGCGGCGGCCAGGAAGGCCCACAGGGCGATGACGCCGAGCTGCTCGACAACGAGCAGCAGGAGAGCGCCGAGCCGATCGAGGTCGAGGGCTATCTCGACATGCGCGACGAGGGCTACGGCTTCCTGCGGGTGAACGGCTACCTGCCGAGGAAGCAGGATGCGTACATCCCCGTCAAGCTCGCCCGCCAGTACGGCCTGCGCAAGGGCGACCTCATCCGGGGCAAGGTGCGTCCGGCACAGCGCAACGAGAAGAACCCCGCCCTGCTCGAGGTGTTCACCGTCAACGGCGGCGATCCCGAGGCCGCCAAGAAGCGCCCCCGCTTCGAAGACCTCACGGCGCTGTTCCCCGACGAGAAGCTGACCCTCGAGGATCCGAGCGACCCGGGCAACATGACCGCTCGCATCATCGACCTCGTGTCACCGATCGGCAAGGGCCAGCGCGGGATCATCGTGTCGCCGCCGAAGGCCGGCAAGACCACGGTCGTGAAGACGATCGCCAAGTCGATCGAGCTGAACAACCCCGAGGTCGAGCTGATCATGCTGCTCGTCGACGAGCGGCCCGAAGAGGTCACCGACATGCAGCGCTCGGTGCGCGGCGAGGTCATCTCGTCCACCTTCGACAAGCCGAGCGACGAGCACACGGCGATCTCCGAGATGGCGATCGCGAAGGCGAAGCGTCGTGTCGAGGAAGGCAAGGACGTCGTCATCATCCTCGACGGCATCACCCGCCTCAGCCGGGCCTACAACCTCGCCGCCCCGGCGAGCGGCCGGATCCTGTCCGGTGGTATCGACGCCGGCGCGCTGTACCCGCCGAAGAAGTTCTTCGGCGCCGCCCGCAACGTCGAGGAGGGCGGCTCGCTCACGATCCTCGCCACCGCGCTGGTCGACACCAACAGCCGCATGGATGAGGCGATCTTCGAGGAGTTCAAGGGCACCGGCAACATGGAGCTGCGACTCGACCGCAAGGTCGCCGAGCGCCGGATCTACCCGGCGATCGACGTCGACGCCTCCTCCACGCGCCACGAGGAGCTGCTCTTCGACCGCAAGCAACTGCAGATGGTGTGGAAGCTCCGGCGCGTGCTGTCCGGGCTCGCCGCCGAGGGCAGCGCCGCACCCGGTCTCGAGCTGCTCATCGACCGCCTCAAGACGTTCCGCACCAACGCCGAGTTCCTGAGCGAGATCGCCAAGCAACCCGGCATGTGACCGCCCGTTCGCGGGGCGGATCCCGGGATCGACGCCCGTGATCGGACCCGCGAACTCCGGGCCGGGTGTGTGCGGGCCGGATGTGGGGCTGGACGGCTGCCATCGGACCCGCAAACTGCGGGACGCCGATAGCCTTGAGAAGCCGATCTCGGATGACGATCGGGGACACAGGGTCGCCCGTTCAGCCATCCACGGAAGGATCACCATGAAGGCCGATACCCACCCCCAGTACACCGTCACGACCGTGCGCTGCTCGTGCGGCAACACGTTCGAGACGCGTTCCACCGTCGACGGCGACCTCACCGTCGAACTGTGCAACGAGTGCCACCCGTTCTTCACCGGCAAGCAGAAGCTGGTCGACTCCGGTGGCCGCGTCGAGCGGTTCAACCGTCGCTACGGCCGCCGCAAGGGTGCCGCCGACGCGTCGGACGAGTCCTGAGCGCGCCGCAGCGGTCGCGCACATCCTGAGCTGATGGACGGTGGCGCCGAGCGCGAACGTCGCAGCCGGCTCCTCGGCGTCAAGCTGAAGGCGCTGGTCGGCGAACACCTCGGCGCCCCCGTCGAGTCAGAACCGCAGTCGTTCCCGGACGGAACCGCCCTCGACCACGACGGGCAGGCCTGGGTGCTCCTCGACGGCGACGCATCGCGCGCGCTCGGTCGAGCGCTCGCCTGGGCGGTGCGGCGCGATGCGTCGGGGCTGAACATCGTCGCCGAAGAGGGCAGCGGCGTGCTCGCCCGGCGGGCGGTCGGGTTCGATTTCCCGATCGACGTCTGGTTCCCGGTCGAACGCACCTTGGTGCCCGCCCTCGCCGACGCGCTGCCACCGGGTTCCGACGCGTCCCCTGCGCACCTGGCCCTCGTGCCGCTGATCGAGGCGGGCGGTGCCGATCCCGTCATCGAGCACGGCGTCGTCGCCGGCGAGGTGCGCGGCCTCGAGGTCTGCCGGGTGGTCGACCAGGCCACCACCGGCACCTTCGCCGAGCTCGGCGACGTGGTCACCCCGTCCGATCCCGCCCCGCTCCGCGATGTCGACGGCGTACGGCTCGAGGTCGGCGTCGGGGCTGCCGACCGCGAGGCCTTCCAGCTCCTCCACGGCGACGTACCGACCGTCGACGCGCTCACCCAGGTGGTCGAGTCGGTGGCGACCCACCGACGCGAGGAGGCGGTGCAGCACCCGCTCAACCGACTCGGTCGCGAGCGCTACCTGCGCTGGCAGGCGAGCACCGACCCGGGGGCGATCGGGATGGCCGCGGTCACCCCGGCACCGCCGCCCCTGCCCAGGCACAGCCTGAAGGATGTCGTGCCGTGCGTCGCCGACGGAACCACCGCCGACGGGCGCCGCGCCACGATCGTGTTCTCGTCAGGGGTCGACCTCGACCTGCTGCCGTTCGTGGTCGACGTGCAGGCCGGCGGAGCCGCCGACGTCGTCGTCGTGCTGCGCGAACGCGATCGCGTGCCGTTGACGATCGAGCTGGCGGCGCGCTTGCGGACCCCGGTCGAGTTCCGCACGCTCGAGGTCTGACGCGTGCTGGACCGCCTCGCCCAGGTCGACGACGAGTACGCCACGCTCGAACACCAGCTGGCCGACCCGGAGGTGTTGGCCGACCCGGCCCAGCTGCGCACGCTCTCCAAGCGCTACAACGATCTCGGGCCGGTCGTCGCCGCCTACCGCCAGTACCGGTCGCGTGCCGCCGATGGCGACGCCGCGCGCGAGATGCTCGACGACGCCACGGGCGACGAGCGGGCGATGCTGCAGTCCGAGATCGAAGAGGTCACCGCCGAGCTCGCCCAGCTCGAGTCCGAGCTGCGCGAGTTGATGCTCCCGAAGGATCCGCACGACGGCAAGAACGTGATCATCGAGATCCGCGGCGCCGAGGGCGGCGAAGAAGCGAACCTCTTCGCCCGCGACCTGTACGAGATGTACCTCGCCTACGCCGTGCGCAAGGGCTGGAAGTCCGAGACGATGTCGTCGTCGGCCAGCGACATGGGCGGCCTCAACGACGTCACGTTCCAACTGCGCGGCGACGACGTCTGGCGCAACATGAAGTTCGAGGGCGGACCCCATCGCGTCCAGCGGGTGCCGGTCACCGAGAGCCAGGGACGCATCCACACCTCCAGCGCCACCGTGATGGTGCTGCCCGAGGCGGACGAGATCGACGTGCACACCGACCATCGCGACCACGCGAACGACGTGTACCGGCCCACCGGCCCCGGTGGCCAGAGCGTCAACACCACCGATTCGGCGGTGCGCATCACCCACGTCCCGACCGGTGTCGTCGTGTCGATGCAAGACGAGCGGTCGCAGCTGCAGAACAAGGAGCGGGCGATGCAGGTGCTGCGCGCCCGGCTGTTCGAACGCGCCGAGCGTGAGCGCGACGCCGAGCTCTCCGCCGAGCGTCGGTCGCAGGTCGGCGGCGGCGGTCGCAGCGAGAAGATCCGCACCTACAACTTCAAGGAGAACCGGGTGACCGATCACCGCATCGGCTTCACCGCGTACCGCCTCACCGAGATCCTCGCCGGCGACCTGCAAATGGTCGTCGACGCCCTCGCGGCCCACGAGCGCGCACGCCTGTTGGCCGACGGCGACGGCGACGGCGAGGACTGACGTGGACGGCGCGGACGGCGCGGACGGCACCATCGCGTGGGCCGAGATCCTCGCCGACACCGCGGCCGTCACCGGCGACCGCCAGCACGCCAGGTGGCTGTGCGAGACCGCCGCCGGTGTCGACGGCGCCGAGTTCGACCACCTGCTGGCTTCGCCGGCGACCGAGCGCACCCTCGCCCACCTCGACGCCATGGTCGCCCGCTACCGCACGGGCGAACCGCTGCAGTACGTGCTGGGCAGCTGGGGCTTCCGGCGTCTCGATCTCGCCGTCGACCGGCGGGTGTTGATCCCGCGTCCCGAGACCGAGCTGGTCGCCGAGGCGGCGATCGACCTCGCTGCGCAGGCGGGACCGATCCGCCAGGTGGCGGACCTGGGCACCGGATCCGGCGCGATCGGGTTGGCGATGACCGACGAGCTGCCGATCGACGGCACCTCGGTGTGGCTCACCGACGTCTCCGAGGACGCGCTCGACGTCGCCCGGGCCAACCTCGCGTCGATCGGTCGCGCCGCCGCCAACGTCCGCATCGGCCTCGGATCGTGGTTCGACGCGCTGCCGCCGGGGCAGTTGTTCGACGTGATCGTGGCCAACCCGCCCTACGTCGCCGAGGGCTCGCCCGAGATCGAGGACGTCGTGAGTGGCTGGGAGCCGTCGGCGGCGCTGTTCGCCGGGAGCGACGGGCTCGACGACATCCGGGTGCTGATCGACGGAGCGACGACGTGGCTGCGCCCGGGCGGGAGCCTCGTGCTCGAGATCGGCGCCGACCAGGGGCCGGCCGTGCGCCGACTGCTCGACGGTGCCGGGTATGACGTGGCGCGGATCGTCCCCGACCTGGCCGGACGCGACCGCATCGCCGTCGGCCGCCGACCGATCGAGGTGCTCGTCGAGGGTGCGGGGCGGCCCGATCAGCTGGTGGTGCGCCACCTCCGCAACCATCTCGACGACTATGCGCTGCTGCTCGACTGGCTCACCGAGCCGGCGATCCTCGAGTGGTACGAAGGCCGCGACCAGGTGTTCGATCTGGCAGGCATCCTCGCCAAGTACGGCCCGGGCGGCGAGTTGGAAGGGGAAGGGACCGTGCCGACGATCGTCGAGGTCGGCGGCACCCCGGCCGGCTACGTCCAGTTCTACGAGCTGACGCCCTGGGCCGCCGAGTTCGGCCTCGATGACGGCGCCGGCATCTGGTCGCTCGACCTGTTCCTCGACCCCGCCTACCACGGCACCGGCACCGGTCGCCGCGTCGTGCGCGCCGTCGCCGAGCACCTGCTCGCCGCGGGCGCCGACGACGTGGTCATCCTGCCCTACGTCGACAACACTCGGGCGATCCGGAGTTACGAGGCCGCCGGGTTCGTGCCGGCCGAGGTCGTGCCCGAGCACGAACTGCACGAAGGCATCATGCGCGACGGCCTCCGCATGCACTTCCGCCCCTGAACCCGTCCGAAATTTGCGGTGGGTGTCGCGCTGAGCGCGAGATCTGCGCCAGATTTCGGCTGACGGGATCGGTTCCCGTCCGAAATTTGCGGTGGGTGTCGCGCTGAGCGCGAGATCTGCGCCAGATTTCGTGTGAGGGGAGGGCGCGAACGCGCGGCCGAATGGCGGGGGAGCGCGGTGCGGTCTCAGTCGAAGCGCACGGCGATGGCGGCGAGCAGGGTGCCCTCCTCGGGCCCGACCTCGTCGTCGACGCCGGCGACCTCGCGGGCGGCGGAGAACAACGCCGAACGCAGCACCCGGCTCGTGATCCGGGTGTCGATGCTGTTGAGGAACTCGCCGACGCGGTCGCCGGCGATCGCGTGCCGGGCCTCCTCGATCGCCGGCCGCAGGTACTCCTCGAAGGCCAACCCGTCGCCGCGCCACTCCGTGCTGATCTCGCGCACGGCCTCGATCTCACTGTCGGCGATGTCCTCGTCGGCGAGCATCACGAGCGACAACAGCTCGAGCGCCGCCTGGTGCTCCCGGTCGGCGGTCGCATGGATCGCCACGCCGCGATAGAGGTCGGCGAGCCGCTCGTTCATCAGTTCCTGCTCCACACCGCTCACGTTAGAGCGCGGACGCTCACGCGACCGAGAGCGATCGCCGCAGGAACTCGAGCTGGTGCAGCAGGAGGTTCTCGGCGACCTCCTCCTGACTGGCCATGTGCGTGACACCGACGAGGGGCAGCACCTCGTGCGGTCGGCCCGCAGCGAGGAGTGCGGACGACAGGCGCAGCGTGTGGGCGGCGACCACATTGTCGTCGGCGAGCCCGTGGATCAGCAGGAGCGGGCGGGTGAGGTTCGGCGCGTCGGCGAGCAGCGAACTGGCGGCGTAGACGTCGGGCTGCTCGCCAGGATCACCGAGGTAGCGCTCGGTGTAGTGGGTGTCGTACAGCGACCAGTCGGTGACGGGTGCGCCGGCGATCGCCGCGTGGAACACGTCGGGCCGACGGAGCACGGCGAGCGCCGCGAGGTACCCGCCGAAGCTCCACCCGCGGATCGCCACGCGGCCGAGGTCGAGCTCGGGATGGCGTTCGGCCGCGGCGTGCAACCCGTCGACCTGGTCGTCGAGCGGAGCCGTCGCCAGGTCGAGGTGCACGGCGCGCTCCCATGCGGCCCCGCGCCCGGGCGTGCCCCGACCGTCGACCACGACGACGGCGAAACCTTGGTCGGCGAACCACTGGGACGTCAGGTAGGCGTTGTGCGCACGGGTCACGCGTTGGGCGTGCGGACCGCCGTAGGGATCGAGCAGCACGGGGAGCGGCGAACCGTCGTGGTCGCGAGGGAGGAGCACCGCGGTCGCCAGACGGCGCTCGCCGCCGAACGACAGCGTCACGTTCGGCGCGACGAGCGGTCGCTCGGGAGCGGACTCGATCGTGTGCCCCTCGAGGGTGGCGGTGCGGCTTCCGGGCTCGTCCAGCACGGCCGTGCGGAGGACGATCGTGTCGCCGCCCGCGCTAGCGGTGTGCACGCCGGGCTCGTCGGTCAGCGCCCGCACTTCTCCATCGGCGTCGCGACACCACACATGGGTGGACGTCGCGTCGTCGAGCGATCCCGCCTGGAACCCGATCGACAGGTCGTCGGCCCACAGCACCGAACGCACCTGGAGCGTCGATGGCGTGACGGGTTCGCCGTCGACGAGGAGCCGACGGGCGCCGTCCCGATCCGTCACCGTGAGCAGTCGGCCGTCGGGTAGCAACCGTGGCGCGCCGGGGACCAATTCGACCCACGCCTCGTCGGCGTCGCTCTCCATCACGAGGGTGACCCCCGACGCCGGATCGGCGCGCAACACCTGCACGGCGCGCTGGTCGCGCGATTGCACCTGCAGGACCAAGCCGGCGTCGGTCCACTCGACGCGTGCGAGGTAGGGGAAGCGGTCGCGGTCCCAGCGGACCTCCTGTCGCGCGCCGTCGAGGCCGACCACGTGCAGCGTGACGTCGGCGTTCATCGTGCCCGCCGCGGGATAGGCGACGCGCTGGGCCTGCTCGGCAGGACTGGCCGGGTCGGCGATCGTCCAGCGATCGACGGGCGCCGTGTCGACGCGGCACACCGCGAGCGACTCGCCGTCGGGTGCCCACCAGTAGCCGCGGAACCGGTGCATCTCCTCGGCGGCGATGAAATCGGCGCTGCCCCATGAGACCGTGGCAGCCTCGTGGCCGTGGTCGTCGTCCGGCCCATCGGCTCCGCCGACCAACGCTCGCGACGACCCGTCGAGCTCGGCGATGCGCAGCTCCCGGCCCCGCACGTACGCCAGGCGGCGGGCCGTCGGATCGGGGCGCGGGTCGAACACCGGGCCCTCGACGTCCAGCGGACGGGCGGTACGGCTCACGAGACCGGCAGTGAAGAGTCGGCCCGGGAGCGCGGACGCAGCGGCCGTGCTCGCCGCGGCGGTGGGGCCAGGTACAACTAGCTCGTGAAGTCGGCGCCGTGATTCGCGGCCATGACCTCGAGGAACGACTCCGGGAACTGGCCGACGAAGTTGTTCACGTCCCAGAAGTCGCTCC
>CAYGLH010000108.1:0-9577 GCA_964350535.1 uncultured Ilumatobacteraceae bacterium | reverse complement strand
TCGTCGACACCGATCCGGATGTCCAGCCCGAGCGGGCCGGCGATCTCGTCCGCCAGGAACCGGCCGGGCGAACGGCCGTCGAGACGGCGGACGATCTCGCCCACCAGGTGCCCGAACGTGACGGCGTGCTCGCAGATCGCTTCCCCCGGCGCCCAGTCGGGTGGCATCGCGGCGAGGGCCACACTCGGCGAGTGCCTCGAGCACGTCGTGATACCCGTTTGCCACCGATCCGGCGACCTCCACCGTGGCGTCCATGGTCCCACGCCGATGCTCACGACACCTCGTCGTCGGTGGCGGACGCGCCTCGGACGAGCAGGAACTCGGCGCCCACCGCCGTGAGGGCGGCAATCGTCCGTTCGGCCGCCTCGTCGTCAATCGGGCAGGCGACGACCGACCCGCCGGATCCCGGCGAGGTCGCCGCCGTGCCGGTGGCGCGCACCGCTTCGACCAGTTCGACGTGAGCGTCTCGAAGCGGCATCGAACGTCGCCGCACCGACCAGCTCGCCTCGACTGCCGCGGCGAGGCCGGCGCGATCGGCGTGTTCGACGCACCGCGCGGCGTGGCGGGCGAGGGACGCGAGGTGGGCCATCGCCGCTGCGAGCTCGTCGCCCTCGGCACGACGGCGCAGGTCGGCGTGGTAGTCGCCCGAGTGTTCGGCGTCGTCCAGCCGCCACCCGACGACGAGGTCGAACGATGGCGGCGAGAGCCGACGGACCGTCGGCACCTCGAGCCCGTCGACCGTGGCCATCGTCGCCACATCGACCAGCACGGTGCCGCGATGGGACTGGACGACCCGGTCCTGCCAGCCTGCGGCGATCCCGAGCTGGCGCACTTCGGCGTCGAGGGCGAGCGCCGCCACAACTCGCGGGTCGAGGACGGCACCGAGCACGTCGGCCACCGCCTCGATGACCGCGACGACGATCGCACTGGAGCCGCCGAGCCCGACCGATCGTGGGATCGTCGACGTCCACTCGATGTCGAGCGGGGGCACGGGGTGGTCGAGGTGTCTGGACACCGAGTCGAGTGCTGCGGTGACGAGACGGTGGTCGGTGCGATGTCCGACGGTCGCGATCTCGGTGGTGAGGTCGGACCAGGACGGCCACCACGCGCTCCCCGAGCTCGGGTTCCGGACGCGCAGCCCGCGCGCGGACCTGTTGACGGCGACCGTCGCCTCGAGCGTCGGTACGACCGTTGCGAGCACCGCGCCGGCGAACCCGTCGGAGGGATTGCCGACCAGCCCGACCCGTGCGGGGACGGATGCGTGGGAGCTGGTCGCCGGCATCGGCGCAGCGTACGTGGCGTTCCGCACACGGTGGCCGACGCCGGGTGATCGACGCGGTCGTCGACGCGGCGGCCGACGCCGGCACCGGCGACAATGGGCCGATGATCGATGGCCTGCTCGAACTGCACGATGAGCGGATGCCCGCAGGAGCGACGCTCGAATCGGTCGATCCCGAACCCCGACCACGACGCGTTGGGGGTGACGACGGCGCGGAGCACGTCCGCCACCTCAGGATGCGCGCCGACGTCGACGCCACCGGCCTCGCCACCGGTCGGTTCTCGCAGCCCTCGTCGTCGGTCGGAGTGCGCTTCCTCGGGCAGCCGGCGTTCCTCGGGCTGGCCTTCACGCAGTTCGCCCTGCCGGTCGTCGCAGGGCCCGCACTGGACTTCGACTTCCGACCGGCACCGAACCTGCACTCGCCGTCGGCGCTCGGGTTGCTGCTGGCCCGCGACGCGGACCGGTTCGTGTTGCTGGCCCCGATCGACCACCCCCACGAACAGGTGCTCGCCGTCGCCGACGGCACGCTGCGGTGGGGGTGGCACGGCGACCTCGACGACGTGTCTGCCGGGTTCGGGACCACCCTCGGGGTGTACGCCGGCATCTCGGCCGAGTCGCTGCTGCGACGGTGGGGGAGCGACGTGCGAAGGGTGCGGGTGGCGGCTGCCGATGCCGGCTCGACCAACCCGGTGGTGACCCACCTGTCCTACTGGACCGACAACGGCGCCGCCTACTGGTACCGCACCGAGGCGGGCCGCACGATCGGCACCAGCGTGGCCGAGGCGGTCGAGTCGCTGCGCGCCGACGATGTGCCGGTCCAGGCGGTCGAGCTGGACTCCTGGTGCTACGACCACGAGGTCGCCCGACCGATCGCCGAGATCGGGTACCCCGAGGAGGTCCCGCCGTCCGGGCTGATGACGTGGACGCCGCGCCGCGACGCGTTCGACCCGCCGCCGGCCGGGCGCGACGCGATCGAGGCGTTCGCGGAGCGGCTGGGACGACCGCCGCTCGTCATCCACGCCCGACACATCTCGCCGCGCTCGCCGTACGTGAGCGACGGATGGTGGGTCGACCAGCTCGCCGCCCATCCGTCCGATCCCGGCTTCTTCCGGCGCTGGTTCGACGATGCGGCGCGCTGGGGTGTGTGCGCGATCGAGCAGGACTGGATGCTGATGTACTGGTTCGGCGTCCGCCAGCTGCGCGCCGTGCCCGGTCGGGCGGCGGCGTGGCAGCGTGAGCTCGACCGCCTCGCCGGCGCATCCGGCACGGGGCTCATCTGGTGCATGGCGACGCCCGCCGACATCGTGCTCGCCGCCACGCTCGATCACGTCGTCGCCGTCCGCACGAGCGACGACTATCGGTTCGCCGACGACCCGGCGACCCTCTGGACCTGGTACCTGACCGTCAACCGGGTCGCCGGCGCGCTCGGGCTGCGCTCGTTCAAGGACTGCTTCTTCTCCCGCGCCGCGCCCGCGACCAACGCCGGGCACGAGACGATCGACGGCGACCCGCACGCCGAACTCGAAGCGTTGCTCGCCTGCATGTCCGCCGGTCCGGTCGGGATCGGCGATCGCATCGGACGCACCGATCGCGACGTGGTGATGCGGACGTGCGACGACGACGGCCGGATCCGTCACGTCGACCGGCCGCTGGCGCTCGTCGACGACTGCCTCTTCGGCGAACCCGCCCGGGGGGACCGGCTGGCGTGGGCCACGACGACCGCGACGAGCGGTGGGCGGGTCTGGCACTACGTCGTCGCCATCAACACGGCTGAGGATCGGCGGGTGCTCGCCGACGAGTTGCCGCTCCACGTGCTCGGCATCGACGGATCGCGTCACGTGCACGAATGGCGTCGCGGCCGTGGCGGGCCGGCCGAGTCGCTGCAGGCGACGCTCGACCCGCGCGACTGGGCGCTCTGGGTGTGCGCCCCGCAGGGTCAGACCGACGTCGGCGACACGACGAAGTACGTCACGGTGTCTGCCGAGGTGGCGTGACCGCCGGGTCGAGCTCGATGTCGACCATCAGCTCGTCGGCGACCGCCTCCAGCGCTGCGACCAGCGCAGCGCGGTCGAGCCCTTCGGGGCTGGTGAGGATGGCGCTCGCCTCGAACAGCGTCTCGCCCGACATCGGGGCGCTCGTGGTCCAGGTCGTCAGCTCGTCGATGCTCACACCAGCGGCCGCCAGCGTGTGGGCGATCTCGCGCACGATGCCCGGCCGGTCCTGACCGACGAGCTGCAGCTCGATCACCGCGTCGTCTGCATCGTCGCCGGCCGCCTCGCCGATCGCGGTCGCCTCGACCACCTCGATGCTGAGCGGCCCTCGTTCGTCGAGCTCGCGGAGGGCGGCGACGAGGGGAGCGGCGTCGGCCGGTGCTTCGACCTCGACGATGCCGGCGAACTTCGACGCGAGGCGCGCCATGCTGCTCGCCTCCCAGTTGCCGCCGTGCTCGTCGATCACCCCGGCGAGCTCGTCGACCAGCCCCGGCCGGTCGTCGCCGATCACGGTGAGCACGAGCGTCGTCACGCCCCGAACGCTAGCTGCCGAGGGCGCGGCGGCTCCCGAACCGGCGCGGTAGGGTCGGCGTGGCTGCGAACGAGGGGACGACGACGTGACGCGCTACGGCTACTTCGACGACGAGGCACGCGAGTACGTCATCACCCGGCCGGACACCCCGTTGCCGTGGATCAACTACCTCGGGAGCGAGGACTTCTTCGGGCTGATCAGCAACACTGCGGGTGGCTACGCCTTCTACCGCGACGCCAGGCTGCGTCGGCTCACGCGGTACCGCTACAACAACGTCGCCACCGACACCGGCGGTCGCTACCTGTACCTGCGCGACCGGGACAGCGGCGACGCCTGGTCGCCGTCGTGGCAGCCGACGCGCACCGACCTCGACGAGTACCGGTGCCGTCACGGCCTCGGGTACACGGCCATCGCCTCGACCCGTCGCGGCGTCGAGGTGGAGACCACGTACTTCGTGCCTCCCGGCGACACCGCGGAGGTGTGGCACACCGTGGTCACCAACCGCCGCGGCGCGCCCGCCCGCCTGTCGCTGTTCAGCGTCGTCGAGTTCTGCCTGTGGGACGCGCTCGACGACGCCACGAACCTCCAACGCAACCTCAACATCGGCGAGGTCGAGGTCGACGGGTCGATCATCTATCACCGCACCGAGTACCGGGAGCGGCGCGACCACTTCGCCTACTTCGCCTGCTCCGAACCGCTCGTCGGCTTCGACACGGCCCGCGACGCGTTCCTCGGCCCCTACCGCGGCTGGCACGAGCCGGCCGTCGTCGAGCGCGGGAGGTCCGAGGACTCGATCGCCCACGGCTGGGCGCCGGTGGGCTCACACCACGTCGCGCTGGATCTCGAGGCCGGCGAGCAGCGCGAGGTGCTGTTCGTCCTCGGCTACGCCGAGAACCCGGCCGACGAGAAGTTCGACCCACCCGGCTCGGGCCGGCTCAACACGGCGCGGGTGGGCCCGGTGCTCGACCGACTGCTCACCACCGCCGGCGCCGACCGCGCCCTCGCCGAGCTGCGATCGTCGTGGGACGACGTGCTCGGCAACCTCAGCGTTGCCACGCCGAACGAGCACGTCGATCGGATGGTCAACACCTGGAACCAGGTGCAGTGCATGGCGACCTTCAACCTGTCGCGCTCGACATCGCTCTACGAGACCGGGCTCGGCCGTGGGATGGGCTTCCGCGACTCCAACCAGGACCTGCTCGGGTTCGTGCACATGATCCCCGACCGTGCCCGCGAGCGGATCCTCGACATCGCCGCGACGCAGCTGCCGAGCGGTGGCGCGTACCACCAGTACCAGCCGCTCACGAAGCGCGGCAACGACGCCGTCGGCTCCGGCTTCAACGACGATCCGCTGTGGCTGGTGCTGGCCGTCGCCGCCTACCTGCGCGAGACGGGTGACGGTTCGATCCTCGACGAGAACGTGCCCTACGACAACGAAGCCGGGTCCGAGGCGCCGTTGTACGACCACCTCGAACGGGCGATGCAGTACACGCTCGACCGGCTCGGCCCCCACGGCCTGCCGCTCATCGGGCGCGCCGACTGGAACGACTGCCTCAACCTCAACTGCTTCTCCGACACCCCAGGCGAGTCGTTCCAGACGACCGAGAACCGCGCCGGTGGTGTGGCGGAGTCGGTGTTCATCGCCGGGCTCTTCGTCCTCGCCGCCGAGGAGCTGGCAGGCGTCGCGGCGCACTACGGACGGGCGACGGACGTCGAGCGCCATCGCCGGGCGGGCGCGGCGATGGCCGAGGCGGTCAAGGCCCACGGGTGGGATGGCGACTGGTTCCTCCGGGCCTACGACTACTTCGGCGCACCGGTCGGCTCGGCCGACAACGCCGAGGGGCAGATCTTCATCGAGCCGCAGGGGATGTGCGCCCTCGCCGGCATCGGGCGCGAGGACGGGCGCAGCGCACGCGCCCTCGACTCGGTCGCGGGGCGCCTCGCGACCGTCCACGGCATCCAACTCGTCGATCCGCCCTACACCCGCTACCACCTGGAGCTCGGCGAGATCACCAGCTACCCGCCCGGGTACAAGGAGAACGGCAGCGTGTTCTGCCACACCAACCCCTGGGTCATCGCCGCCGAGGCCCTCCAGGGCCGGGCCGACCGGGCGCTCGACTACTACCTGCGGATCAATCCGTCCGCCCGTGAGTCGCAGAGCGACACCCACCGCTGTGAGCCGTACGTGTACGCCCAGACGATCGCCGGACGCCAGGCCCCGACCCATGGCGAGGCCAAGAACTCCTGGCTCACCGGCACGGCGGCCTGGAACCTCGTGGCGGTCACGCAGTACATCCTGGGCATCCGCCCCGACCACGACGGGCTGCGGGTCGATCCGTGCATCCCCGACGACTGGTCGGGCTTCGAGGCGACCCGCCGCTTCCGCGACGCCACCTACCGGATCACGGTTCGCCGTGACGCCGACACCGTCGGCGGGTCGCTCACCGTCGACGGCGTCCCGGTCGTCGGCGTCGTCGCGCCGATCGCGCCGGCCGGCGCCGAGGTCGAGGTGGTGCTGACGATCCCCGACTGAGGGCCCATCGCGATCTGTCACCATGGGTGCGTGCGGATGCTCGCGGCGTGCTCGTTGGGTGGAGCGGGACACCTGCAGCCGCTCCGTCCGGTGCTCGACGCGGCGCGTGCCGCAGGGTGGGAGACGCTGGTGATGGCCCCACCGGCGCTCGAACCGATGGTCGACGAGATCGGGCATCCCTTCACGGCGGGTGACGAGCCTCCCGAGCGCGAGGTCGGCCCGATCCGGGAGCAGCTCCCGACGGCGACCCGCGCGGAGGCGTCGATCCTCGGCAACCGCGAGCTGTTCGGGCGGCTGGCGGCCACGGCGATGCTGC
Organism: uncultured Ilumatobacteraceae bacterium; assembly: GCA_964350535.1. Lineage (GTDB taxonomy): Bacteria > Actinomycetota > Acidimicrobiia > Acidimicrobiales > Ilumatobacteraceae > CAYGLH01. The sequence goes on along the minus strand of CAYGLH010000108.1, from coordinate 2,926 downwards.
CGTCGGTGACGGACGTCGTCGCGTCATGGACGCCCGACCTGATCGTGCGCGATCCCTGCGAGTACGCCTCGGCGGTCGTTGCAGGCACGACGGGAACAGCAGTGGCCCAGGCGGCGATCGGTGCCGCCGACGTCGAATGGTCGTCGATCGACGTCGCCGCGCCGGCCCTCGAGGCCCATCGGCGGGGCCTCGTCGCAGAGGTTCGCGCAACCCCGTATCTCACGAGGTTCCCGCCGTCGCTCGATCCCTCGCCGTTCCCCGCCACACGCCGGTACAGCGAGCCCCGTCCCGGACCCGGCGCGCCCTTGCCGGAGTGGTGGGGCGGGTCGGACGCGCCCCTCGTCTACGTCAGCTTCGGCACCGTGCTGGGCCACATGTCGATCGCCGCCGACGCCTACCGCACGGTGCTCGCGGCCGTGGCCGACCTCGACGTCCGAGTGCTGCTGACGGTCGGCCGGCGATTCGACGCCGCGCAGCTCGGTGACCTTCCGGACAACGTCCACGTCGAGGCATGGGTCGAGCAGGCCGATGCGCTGGCCGCGGCGGACCTCGTGGTGTGCCACGGCGGATCCGGTACGACCTACGGCGCCCTGGCTGCCGGGCTGCCGTTGGTGATCGTGCCGATGTTCGCCGACCAGTTCGTCAATGCCCGCACGGTGGCCGCCGCCGGTGCTGGTGTCGCGTTCGAGCGGGCCGCCGGCCTCGATCCGGCGGCGATCGCCGCCGCGATCGGACGGGTGCGACGGGCATCGACCTTCCGAGTCTGTGCCGAACGGATCGCCGCCGAGATGGCCGACGCACCGCCGCTCGCGCAGGCGCTCCGATCGCTCGTCGGCTGACCGCGTCGGGGGGTTGACTTCAACAGCGGTTGAAGCCGTACCGTCCTCGCGGTGAGCGCGGGAGCTGTGCGTCGATGAGTGCCGACCTGAGCACGACGGTCGCTGCGGACGGACCACCCCCGGCCGCCGATCCGACGATGCGGCGTGCCCTCCAGATCGGCCTGGTCTCGGTCGTCACGCTGGTGGCGTTCGAGTCGTTGGCGGTCACGACGATCCTCCCCGATGTCGAGGACGACCTCCACGGCCTCGCCTGGTACGGCTGGGTCACGACGGCGTTCTTCCTCGGCACGATGATCGGCATCGTGTTCGCCGGCGATCAGGCGGACCGTCGGGGAGCGGGCCGCCCGTACGCCGTCGGCCTCGTGCTGTTCGCCGTCGGGCTGGCGATCGGCGGCTTCGCACCGGGGATGCCGCTCCTGGTTGTCGGACGGTTCGTGCAAGGGTTCGGCGCCGGGGTCGTCCCGGCGATCGGCTACGTCGCGATCGGTCGGGCCTTCGCCGTCGACGAGCGTCCCCGGATGTTCGCCATCCTGTCGACGGCGTGGGTCGTGCCCGGTCTGGTGGGCCCCGTCATCGCCGAGCGGATCGCCGACACCTTCGGGTGGCGGTGGGTCTTCCTGGGGCTGATCCCGCTCGTCGTGTGCGCGGGCGCAATGGTGCTGCCGGCGATGATGCGGCTCGGACCGGTCACCGACCGGACACCCGCGGCGGTCCCGCTGTTCCGGAGGCGGCTGGTCGAAGCGACGCGGGTGGCGGCGGGCGCCGCGCTGGTGGTCGGCGGGTTCACCGCCGATCGCCGTCTGCTGGTGCCGGCGCTGGTGGCCGGTCTCGTGGTCGGCCTCGGACCGCTGTCGCGCCTGACGCCGCCGGGCACGCTGCGTCTCGCCGGCGGTCTGCCGGCGGCGATCGCCTCGCGAGGTGTCCTCACGTTCGCGTTCTTCGGTCTCGACGCCTTCATCCCGTTCGCCCTCACGAACGGGCGGGGCACCTCCACGCTGGCGGGCGGCGTCGCCGTGACGATCGTGACCGTGAGCTGGACCGGCGCCGCGTGGGTGCAGGACCGTTGGATCACCCGCCTCGGCGAAGCCCGGTTCGTCCGGGCCGGCTACGTGTCGCTGGCGACCGGCGTGCTGGTCGTGGCCGCCGCCTCGCTTCCCGACCTCCTGCCGGTGTGGCTGATCCACGTCGGCGGCGCCTTCGCCGGGTTCGGCATGGGGTTGGCGTACGCCGCGCATGCCCAGATCGCGCTGCGCTGCGCTCCCGACGATGCCGTCGGCGCGACGACCGCGGCGCTGCAGCTCAGCGACAACCTCGGTGTGGCGCTCGGCACCGGGCTCGTCGGGGCGGTCGTCACGGCCGGCGATCACCTGGGATGGTTGGAGGGCGACGCCGTCGCGGTGGCGTTCCTGATCCCCGCCGCGGTCGCCGTCGGCGGCGCGGTGCTGGCGGCGCGGCTGCCGGCCCGTGCCGATGCCGATCCGCTTCCGTCGTCGAGCAGCCGCGCCTCGAAGGGGTAGGTGGTCAGGCGTTCGACCCCGTCGTCGGTGAGCAGGACCTGTTCTTCGAGTTTGACGCCTTCCCCGCCGTTGACCGATCCGAGGTAGCTCTCGACGCAGATCGTCATGTTCGCCTCGAACACGCCGTCGTCGCCGATCTGGTCGAAGAGATCGGGGTAGGGGATGATCGGGTACTCGGCGACCATGCCGTTGCCGTGGATCGGTCCGAGGTAGCGGTGGTCGAAGTACTCGTCCGGGATCGTCCACGTGCGTTCGGAGAACTCGCGGAAGTCGAGGCCGACCTCGAGCAGTGCGATGTTGTGTTCGAGTTGCTCGGACGCCAGGCCGTAGAGCTCCCGTTGGACGGCGGTCGCCGCGCCGTCGCCGGCGAGGAAGGTCCGCGAGAAGTCGGTGTAGTACCCGTGGCACCCGACCGCGTCGGTGTCGAGGCACACGAGCTCGCCGGCGTTGATCACCTTGTCGCTCGCCTCTTGGAACCACGGGTTCGTGCGTTCGCCGGAGTTGAAGAGGCGGGTCTCGACGTACTCGCCGCCGCCGGCGACGAGCGCCCGGTGCAGCTCGGCCCACACC
>CAYGLH010000107.1:0-9661 GCA_964350535.1 uncultured Ilumatobacteraceae bacterium | reverse complement strand
TGCCGGGTGGTCTGAACCGCGTCAACCTGATGGCGGCGGTGTGGAACCTCGACGCCAGCACCGGCGGCCTGCTCGGCGGTTCCCTGCGGACCGACGGCGTGAACGACGCCTACCTGTCGGAGGCGGCGCAGATCCAGGAGGTCGTCGTGGTCGACGGCAACCTGACGTTCAACCCGCTCAGCGACGTCATCGACCTGGAGGGTGAGGCCGGCTCCTTCGGGAGCTGATCCGACCGATCCACACACACCCTGTCGACGGGCCGGCGATCCCCTGTGGGTCGCCGGCCCGTCGCGTTCCCCGACACCGTGAACCCCGAGACGCCGTGGTGGGTCCCGTGACAGCGTGGTGAATCCCGATTCAGCAACTGCTGGCCGAGGCGCCTAGGCTGTGCCTGGGGTCACATCGGGTGGCGCCAGGCGGGGACACCGCCCATCCAACAGGGAAGACAACAGGGGGACCATGCGTACAGCACGTACCTGGAAGCGCACGCTCGCTGCCGTCGTGGCGGGCGGGCTGCTCGTCGCCGCATGCGGCAGCGATGACGATGACGACGGTGGGGATGCCACCGACGCACCGGCGGAGACCGAGGCGGCCGAAGAGGATGCGCCGGCGGACACCGAGGCGATGGACGAGGACGAGGCTCCGGCCGACACCGAGGCCATGGACGAGGATGCGCCGGCGGACACCGAGGCGATGGACGAGGGCGAGGACGAGGACGCCGGTGGCGGAGAAGAACTGCCCCTCGAGGGCATGGTCGAGGTCGCCGCAGGCACCACGTTGAACCTCGACGAGTGTCCCGACGACTGGGATCCGTTCCAGGGCGTCGACGGCGACGAGATCCGCATCGGGTCGTCGCTGCCGCAGTCGGGCCAGGTCGCCGCGTTCGGCGCGGTCGGTGAGGGCATGGCGATGTACTTCGACTACCTCAACGACAACGACCCGATCGTCGAAGGCCAAGACCTCGTGCTCGTGCTGAAGGACGACGCCTACGAGGCCGGGCGCACCGTGGCGAACGTGGAGGAGATGCTCGACGTCGACGACATCTTCCTGTTCGCCAACATCATCGGTACGCCCAACAGCCTCGCCGCACGGCCGATCACCCAGGACGCCTGCGTGCCACAGCTACTCAACTCGACCGGCTTCCCGCTGTGGGGCGACCCGGCGACGTGGCCGTGGACCATCGGTGGCCTGCTCAACTACGAGACCGAGACCGCCCTGTGGTGCGAGAACATCGTGGAGGAGCTCGGTGAAGGCGCGACGGTCGCGGCGTTGATCATGAACAACGACTTCGGCAAGACCTACCAGGGCCGCCTCGAGCAGTGCGCCGACGAGGGGCAGATCGACCTCGTCGAGGTGCAGCTGCACGACCCGGCGGCGCCCGACGTGACCAACGAGATGACCACGCTCGTGGCCACCGACGCCGACGTCTTCGTCGCCGGCACCACCGCGGCGTTCTGCCCGCAGGCAGCCGGCACCGTGGCGGCCACCGAATGGCGACCGTTGTTCTACATGTCCTACACGTGCAACGCCCTGTCGTCGTTCTTCACGCCGATCCAGGACCAGGCCGCGGCGCTCGCCGAGGCCGGCAGCGGCGTCCGGATGACCAACTCCAACAAGGTGTGTGGTGATCCGGCGTTCGCCGACGACTCCTACGTCCAACTCGTCGAGCAAGTGCTCGACGAATACGGCGGGGTCACCTGCGCCGACGGGTCGTACTCCACGGGCGTGCTGCTCGGCCTGACCGTCGAGCAGATCCTGCGCGATGCCGCGGCGATGCCCGGTGGGCTGAACCGGGTCAACGTCATGGCGGCCACGTGGAACCTCGACTTCGTCAACGACGGCATGCTGGGCGGCACGCTGAAGTCCGACGGCGTCAACGACGCCTTCCTGGCCGAAGCGGCGCAGATCCAGCAGGTGGTCGTCGTCGACGGCAACCTCACCTTCGAGTCGCTGAGCGACATCATCGACCTCGAGGGCCAGGGCGGTTCGTTCTCCGGCGGCTGACGCCGGACACTCGAACCGACAGTCTGCGAGACGGGCCGGCGACCCTGCAGGGTCGCCGGCCCGTCCGCGTCACGGCGCGTCACGGCGCGGTCGGTCGGGGATTGGTGCTTTCGCTTCGGCTTGTCGACCGGCTACATTGTGCCCGGGGTCACAGAACGGTGATCTCGGGGGAGACCCGACCAACGGGAATCAACAGGGGAGAACATGCGAACACCACGCACGAGAAGGCGCGCGCTCGCGGGCGTGCTGGCGGCCGGGCTGCTCATCGCAGCCTGCGGCAGCGACGACGATGACGACGGCGGGGATGCCACCGACGCTCCGGCGGAGACCGAGGCGGCCGAGGAGGATGCGCCGGCGGACACCGAGGCGATGGACGAGGAAGAGGCTCCCGCCGACACCGAGGCCATGGACGAGGAAGAGCCGGCGGACACCGAGGCGATGGACGAGGACGACGGCGAGGACGCCGGCGGCGGAGAAGAGCTCGCCCTGGAAGGCGAGGTCGAGGTCGCGACCGGCACCACGTTGAACCTCGACGAGTGCCCCGACGACTGGGATCCGTTCCAGGGTGTCGACGGCGACGAGATCCGCATCGGGATGTCGTTGCCGCAGTCCGGACAGCTCGCCGCGTTCGGCCAGATCGGCGAAGGCATCGACGCGTACTTCCAGTACGTCAACGAGACCAATCCGATCGGCGACCAGGAGCTCGTGATCGTCCTCAAGGACGATGCCTACGAGGCGGGTCGCACGGTGGCGAACGTGGAGGAGATGCTCGACGTCGACGACATCTTCGCCTTCGTGCACACGATCGGCACGCCCAACAACCTGGCGATCAGGCCGGTCACCGACGAGGCCTGCGTGCCACAGTTGTTCAACTCGACCGGCTTCCCGCTGTGGGGCGACCCCGCGAACTGGCCGTGGACGATCGGCAACATCCTCAACTACGAGACCGAAACGCAGTTCTGGTGTCAGAACATCGTCGACGAGCTCGGCGAGGGTGCCACGGTCGCGGCGTTGATCATGAACAACGACTTCGGCAAGACGTACGAGGGAGCGCTCAACGACTGCGAGGCCAACGGGCAGATCGAGCTCGTCGAAGTGCAGTTGCACGACCCCGCCGCGCCGGACGTGTCGAATGAGATGACGACGCTCGCCTCGTCGGGCGCCGACGTCTTCGTCGCAGGCACGACCGCCGCCTTCTGCCCGCAGACGGTGGCGTCGGTGGCGTCGAGCGACTGGCGTCCGCAGTTCTACATGTCCTACACGTGCAACAACCTGGCCAGCTTCTTCGCGCCGGTTCAGGAGCTTGCCGGCCAGCTGGCCGACGAGGGTGCCGGTGTCCGCATGACCAACGGCAACATCACGTGCGGCGACCCCACGTTCGAGGACAGCGACTACGTCCAGCTCGCCCGCTCCGTGCTCGAGGAGTACGGCGGTGTGACGTGTGAGGACGGCTCCTACTCGACCGGGATCCTGTACGGCCTGATGGTCGAAGACGTGATCCGCAGTGCGGCCGCACTGCCGGGAGGACTCAACCGGGTCAACCTGATGGCGGCGATGTGGAACTGGAGCTTCGAGAACCCCGGCCTGCTCGGCGGTGTGCAAGCCACGGATGGTACGAATGACGCGTACCTCTCCGAGGCCGCGCAGGTCCAGCAGGTCGCGGTGGTCGACGGCGCGCTCACGTTCGAGCCGCTCAGCGATCTCATCGACCTCGAAGGCCAGACCGGGTCCTACCAGGGCGGCTGATCGCCCGAACCACCTGACGGACAACTGAAACGGCCGGCGGCCCGCTCCCGAGGGAGTGGGACCGCCGGCCGTTTCGCGTGGGTGCGTCGCAGCGCTGAGGGTCAGCCGGCGCCCATGCAGGCGACGAGCGACAGCATCGCCGCAGCTGCGTCCGGGTCCTCCTCGAGGTCGCCGCCGCCCTCGCTGGCGGCGAACATCGCGCCGAGGTCGACGCCGTCGAGCGCGTCGCGGACGCAGCCCTCGTCGACGGCCTCGCCCGATGCCTCCATCTCGGAGATGAGCAGGTCGATCATCGCGTCGTTGTCGAGGCAGCTGAACAGCTCGAGCGTGAGCGCCTCGCCCTCCGCGCTGAGTTGCGCGTCGCCGTCGGGCCCCGCGGCGACGATCGCCGCGGCGTCCTCGTCGGAGAGCTCGCCGGCCTTGTCGGTGAGGCAATCCTCGTCGAAGACGATGCCTTCCTCGTCGCTGGCCGTCTGGAGCTGGTCGACCGCCGCCTGCTGGTCGTCGGTGAGTCCGCCCGAGCCTCCATCGTCGTCGTTGCACGCGCTGGCGAACACCAGCAGGGCGATGGGCGCGATCATCCGCAGCTTCTTCATGATTCTCCTTGGTTCCCGTTTGTGGTAGCCGGGTCATCCTGGCACACGCCACCCGGGTGCCGGTCGAATTGTGCGGACCGTCGGGAGGGGTGCGGGGCGATCACGGGCGTCGGTCGAGGTTGATCGTGAACTCGTCGTCGTCGCTGATCTCGTTGTCGAAGACCCACTCCCCGCCGGCGGCGTCGGTGGCCCGGCACTCGAAGCGGGTGCCGACGCCCTGGTTCTCCGGTTCGTCGCACTCGACCGAAGTGAACTCGACGCCGAGCTCGGCGGCGACGTCGTCCATGATGAACCCCTCGGCGTCCGACGCGAAGTCGGCCGTCGAGGTGAAGCAGGCGGAGAGCGCGATCCCGGCGACGAGCGCACCGGCGACGGTCTGGATCGGGCGACGGACCGGCATGCGCGACGACGCTACCCCGCCGGAAGCGCGACGGGCCGGCGTCGCGCCCGCACCCGATCCCACATCACCGCGACCAGCGCCACCCACACGATGGCGAACCCGATGAACCGCAGCGGCGGGACGGCCTCGTCGTACAGCGCCCAGCCGAGCGCGAAGTTGACGACGGGCACGATCAGGTTGAGCGGGCCGAGCAGCGTGAAGGGCACCGACTTGGCGGCCCAGGCGAACATCGTCAGCGGCACCGCCGTGATGACCCCCGTGCCGGCGACGAGCACCCAGTCGACGGCGTCGGCGCTCTCGGCCACGCTGCCGGGCCGGCCCGACACGGCGGCGAGGAACACGACCGCCGGGACCAGCAGGACGAACGTCTCGCCGGCGAGGCTGTCGACGGCGCCGAGCGTCACCCTGCGCTTCACCAGCCCGTAGAAGCTCCATGACCCGGCGATCACGAACGCCACCCAGGGCGGCCGTCCGTACGACACGGTCAACACGATCGCACCGACGACGGCGCACCCGACGGCGAAGCGCTGCGCCGCGGTGGGCGTCTCACCGAGGACGAGCACCCCCAGCGCCATCGTCACGAGCGGGGCCAGGAAGTACCCGAGCGCGGTCTCGATCACCCGGTCGTTGGTCACCGCCCACACGTAGCTGCCCCAGTTGACGGTGAGCAGGCCGGCCGCGAGGAGCAGCGACCGCAGCGTCGCCCACTCGACCATCGCCGCGGCGATGACCGGCCACGAGCCGCGCAGCGTGGTGACGACCGCCATGACGACGGCCGCCGACGCCATCCGCCACCCGATCAGCTCGAGGGCGTCGAAGGCCGACAGTTGCTTCCAGTAGATGGTGAGGAAACCCCAGAGCAGGTAGGCGGCGACAGCGACCTGGACGCCCGTCCGTTGGCGCGCCGCGCTGTCGTCCGTCGCGTCGTGGGCGGCGACGGTGGGGGACTGGTCGACCATGCGCCCCGTACGGTACGGGCCCGGTCGGCCGGATCCGATGGGAGTTTCGAGCGGCCGTCCTCGGGGCGCTCGATCGCTGACTAGGTTGCGGGAAATGGTGACGACCCCGCCCGATTGGCTGCGCGAGCTCCGTGAGATGGGCCGCCCGAGCTCCCTCGCCGAACTGTTCCAGCACGACCCCGATCGCGCTCGGCGGTACACCTTCACCGCAGGCGACCTGCGCATCGACATCGCCAAGCAACTCGTCGACGATGCCGTGCTGAGCGCGTTGCTCGGCGTGGCCGAGGCCCGAGGCGTGCCGGCGCGACGCGACGCGATGTTCGCCGGCGAGCACATCAACGTGACCGAGGATCGGGCGGTCGGCCACGTCGCCCTGCGGATGCCGCGCGACGGATCGTTCGTGGTGGACGGCCGCGACGTCGTGCCCGATGTGCACGAGGTGCTGGCGCAGATGCGGGCCTTCGCGGATCGGGTGCGCGCCGACGAGGGCATCGAGCACGTGGTGAACATCGGGATCGGTGGGTCGGACCTCGGTCCGGCGATGGCGTATCGGGCGCTCGCCGCCGAGCGCCATCCACGGATCCGCTGCTCGTTCGTGTCCAACGTCGACGGCGCCGACATCGACGCCGTGCTGCGTGGCTCCGACCCCGCTTCGACGTTGTTCATCGTCGCCTCGAAGACCTTTGGCACCGTCGAGACGCTCACCAACGCCCGCACGGCGCGCGCGTGGCTCGTCGATGCGCTCGGCGAGAACGCGGTCGGGGACCACTTCGTGGCGGTGTCGACGCATCGTGAGCGGGTCGAGGCGTTCGGGATCGACCCGGCGAACATGTTCGGGTTCTGGGACTGGGTGGGTGGTCGCTACTCCGTCGACTCGGCGATCGGACTGTCGCTGATGGTCGCCGTCGGCCCCGACGCGTTCGATGACTTCCTCGCCGGGTTCCACCTGATCGACGAGCACTTCCGCACGACACCGCTCGGCCACAACGTCCCGGTGCTGCTCGGGCTGGTCGGCGTGTGGAACCGGAACGTCCTCGGCCATGAGGGCAAGGTGGTGCTGCCGTACGCACAGGAGCTCGCCCGCTTCCCGGCGTACCTCCAGCAGCTCGACATGGAGTCCAACGGCAAGTCGGTCGACCTGGCCGGCGACCCGGTGTCGACCGAGACGGGGCCGGTGGTGTGGGGCGAGCCCGGCACCAACGGACAACACGCGTTCTACCAGTTGCTGCACCAGGGCACGGCGATCGTGCCGGCGGACTTCATCGGTTTCCGCCATCCGCACCACCCGTACCGCGAGCATCACGACCTGCTGATGGCGAACCTCTTCGCCCAGGCCGAGGCGATGGCCTTCGGACGTTCCAACCCCGCCGAGCCACACCGCAACTTCGCCGGCAACCGCCCCAGCACGATGATCCTCGCCGACCGGCTCACACCGTCCACGCTGGGGCAGTTGATCGCGCTGTACGAGCACATCGTGCACGTCCAGGGCACCGTCTGGGGGATCGACAGCTACGACCAGTGGGGGGTCGAGCTGGGCAAGGAGCTGGCCACCGCGATCGAGCCCGAGCTGACCGGCACGCCACGTCCCGACGAGCACGATTCGTCCACGAACGCACTGGTCGCGTGGTACCGCGACGGTCGGTGACCCGAGCCCGGCCCGACTAGCGGGGACGGGGCGCGGCGCGCAAGACTCGGCGCATGCGCAACCATTCCAACATCTACATCGACGGCGCGTGGGTGCCGTCCGACGGCTCGGGCACGATCGAGGTGATCCACGCCGGGACCGAAGAGGTCATGGGGTCGATCCCCGAAGGCACCGCGTCCGACGTCGACAAGGCGGTTGCTGCCGCGCGCCGCGCCTTCGACGGGTGGTCGCAGACGCCGGTCGAGGAGCGCCAGAAGTACCTCGTCCGCCTTCACGAGTCGCTGCAGGCTCGCGGCGCGGAGATCGCGGAAGTGATCTCCGGCGAGGTCGGGATGCCCGTGACCTGGGCCAACATGATCCAGGCCGGCCTGCCGGCGGGCAACATGCAGACCTTCGCGACGCTGCTCGACACGTTCCAGTTCGAGGAGGAGATCGGCAACAGCCTCGTCATCAAGGAGCCCGTCGGGGTCGTCGGGGCGATCACCCCGTGGAACTACCCGCTGCACCAGATCATCTGCAAGGTCGGTGGCGCCCTCGCCGCCGGCTGCACCGTCGTGCTGAAGCCGAGTGAAGTGGCGCCGCTCAATGCCTTCATCCTCGCCGAGATCGTGCACGACGTCGGGCTCCCCGCGGGCGTGTTCAACCTGGTCACCGGCACCGGACCCGAGGTCGGCGAGGCGATCGCCGCCCATCCCGACGTCGACATGGTCAGCTTCACCGGCTCGACCCGCGCCGGCAAGCGCGTCGCCGAGGTCGCCGCGGGCACGGTCAAGCGCGTCGCCCTCGAGCTCGGTGGCAAGTCCGCCAACATCGTGCTCGACGACGCCGACTTCGCCGAGGTCATCCCGAAGGGCGTGTTCGCCGCCTTCCTCAACTCCGGCCAGACCTGCACCGCCCACACCCGGATGCTCGTGCCGAACAGCCGCTACGACGAAGCGGTGCAGATCGCCGCCGCCGCCGTCGAAGGGACCCAGGTCGACGACCCCTCGAAGGAGGGCATGCACCTCGGCCCGCTGATCAGCCAGGCGCAGTGGGACCGCGTGCAGGGCTACATCCAGCAGGGCATCGACGAGGGTGCGGTCGTCGTCGCCGGTGGCCTCGGCAAGCCCGAGGGCAAGGAGACCGGCTACTTCGTCAAGCCCACCGTGTTCGCCAACGTCGACAACTCGATGACGATCGCCCAAGAGGAGATCTTCGGTCCCGTGCTGTCGGTGATCGGCTACGAGGACGACGATGATGCCGTGCGCATCGCCAACGACAGCCTCTACGGCCTGTCGGGCGGTGTCTGGTCGGGCGACCAGGAGCGAGCGCTGGCCGTTGCCCGCCGGATGCGCACCGGCGGTGTCGACGTCAACGGTGGCAGCTTCAACATCGCCGCTCCGTTCGGTGGGTACAAGCAGTCCGGCTACGGGCGCGAGAACGGCCCCTACGGCATCGAGGAGTTCCTGCAGACCAAGTCGCTGCAGCGCTGAACCCGCGCCAGACGTTTGCGGGTCCGATCCCGGCCTCGAGGCCGATCGTCGGACCCGCAGACTTCCGGCAGTCGTTCCGCGGGCAGGTCGCCGTTGCGCTCCGCGGGATACCATCCGCCGAATGGTGATCGAGCGAGTCGGTGTTGTCGGGTGCGGTCAGATGGGCGGGGGGATCGCCGAGGTGTGCGCGCGGGCCGGCCTCGACACGATCGTGCACGAGGTGGACGCTGCCGCCGCCGAGCGCGGCCGCCAGCGCCTGCTCGCCTCGTTCGACAAGGCGGTCGCCAGGTCGAAGATGTCCGAGGAGGTACGCGACGCCACGATCGCGAATCTGACCTTCACCACCGACCTCGCCGACTTCGCCGACCGACAGTTGGTGATCGAGGCGGTGGTCGAGGACGAGACCATGAAGACCTCGGTCTTCCGCACGCTCGACGGCATCGTCACCGCCGACGACGCGATCTTGGCCAGCAACACCAGCTCGATCCCGATCATGAAGCTGGGGATCGCCACCGAACGCCCCGAGCAGGTCGTCGGCATCCACTTCTTCAATCCGGTGCCCGTGTTGCGGCTCGTCGAGCTCGTCACGAGCCTGATGACGTCGAAGGAGACCGCGACCGCCGCCGAACAGTTCGCCGAGGAGTCGCTCGACCGCGTCGTGATCCGCAGTCAGGATCGCGCCGGCTTCGTGGTGAACGCCCTGCTCATCCCGTACATCCTGTCGGCGATCCGGATGATGGAGTCCGGGTTCGCCACCGCCGACGACATCGACAGCGGGATGGTCGAGGGGTGCAACCACCCGATGGGCCCGCTCCATCTCGCCGATCTCATTGGGCTCG
>CAYGLH010000106.1:0-9703 GCA_964350535.1 uncultured Ilumatobacteraceae bacterium | reverse complement strand
CCGATCGCCAGCCCGGCCGCGAGTCCGCCGCCGACCTCGGTGACGAACTCCTCGACGAGGACACGCCACGGCTCGTCGGAGAACTCGGCGTCGTTCACCGCGATCACCGTGAACAACACGGGGAGGGCGAGACCGTCGTTGAGCCCGCTCTCCACGCTGAGGCCTTGGCGCACGCCGACCGGCACGCGCTCGTTCGTCACCACCGCCTGCCCGAGCGCCGCGTCGGTCGGCGCCAGGATCGTCGAGATCGCCAGCGCGGCGATGAACGACAACCCGCCGAACAGGAGGCCGGCGGTCAGACCGCCGGCGAGCAGGAGCACCGGGAAGCCGATCAGCAGCAACCGGACCGGGATCGCCGCTCGTTCGCGGAGTGCGCCGATGCGGATGTGACTGGCATCGACGAACAGGACGACGGCGAGGGTCGTGTTGAGCAGCCCTTCGATCGCGTCGTTCTCGAGCCCGAGGTCGACCAGGTCGAGCAGCTCCGGGCCGATCAGCAGCCCGACCGCGGTGAACAGCATCGGCCCGGTCATCGGGGTGCGCGCCAGCCGCTCGGCGACGAGGGCGTACAGCGCGAGGAAGACACCGATGATGATCAGTGCATCGGTCATCGCATCACCGCCGGGACCACCATCGGGGCGACAGTACCGGGGCGGCGCGTCAGTCGGGCGGCCAACGGGTGAGGTGGGGGAGCAGTGGATCGGCGGTGCGGTGGCGGCGGATGCCACGCCAGACGCCCCAGCCGTACGCCAGGTCGGTGAGCGTCGAGCGGCCGCCGAGCGCGAGGGCGAGCGCGAGCGCTCGACGGGCACGGCGCGACACGAGCGCGGCGGCGATGGCGATCGGCCACCACACCCGCCGACCGCCGCAGCGAGCTGCACTCCCGACGCCAGATGCCCGCGCAGCGCCAGCTCGAGCGATGATTGCGACGGCACATCGGTGAGCTTGGGCACCAGCGCCGCGGCGCTCCCGACGCCGACGCCGGCGGCCACCACTGGGTGGCCGGCGACGGCCAACGACCACATCGCTGCGGTCCAGCCGTTGCTGCGGAACGGTGCGAGACGGCCCGGGTGGCGCAGCGCCAACGGGGCGGCCGACGAACCGTAGTCGGCGTGCTGGCGGAGCCTGGCGGCGAGGTTCGGGCGTGGGCGGTGCGCGACCTCGACGCGAGGGTCGTAGCGGCAGCGCCAACTCTCCTCGTCGAGTCGACAGGCCAGGTCGGCGTCCTCGCCGAACCGCAATGCCTCGTCGAACCCGCCGACCTCCTCGAACGCGGAGCGGCGCACCAGCACGACGGCACCCGGCACGTAACTGATCCGGGTGCCGGCGCTGACGCGGCCGGGGGTGGCGCCGAGGTCGAGCGGAGATCGGGCCTCGCCGCCGACGCGCGGCGCGACCAGCGCGACGCGCGGGTCGGCGAAGTGGACGAGCAACGGGGCGAGATGGTCGAGTCCGTCGCCGGGGAGGTCGACGTCGGCGTCGACGAAGGCGATGACCGCAACGTCGACCTGCGCCGCCCCGGCGTTGCGGGCGGCGGCCGGTCCGCGGTTCTCGTCGAGCCTGATCGTGGCCCCCTCGATCGGTGGGTCCGAACCGTCGTCCACGACGAGCCGCCCCGGAGTCGCCGGCCCGCCCCCGAGCTGCGGCGTGACGATCGCGACGTCGTCGACGCCGACGGGACCTGGGCCGAGTGCCGCTGCGTCAGGGTGCACCACGCCGGTGTCGAGCCAGCGGTCGATCAGCGTCGACGGCTCGACGTCGTCGCCGCGTTCGACCGCCTCGGCGACCCGGACGCCGGCACCGCCCAAGCGGAAGACACGCAGCGGTGAGCCACCGATGACGACCCGTCCGAACCGCTGCCACGACCCGTCGAGCACGAAGCGCACGTCACCCCTCGCCGCACGGTTCGTCGGGTGCGCTCGGGCTGCTCGCGGCCCCGTCGTGCGCCACCGGCGCGACCGGCCGCCAGCGCTCGATGGCGTGCACCAGATCGGCGACGAAGTCGTTGATCAGCGACTCGCCCTCCGTGCCGGTGGCACCGTTCGGATCCCCGAGCACGCCCGACGGGCTGACGGCGCGGACGCCGTGTCGCCGCAGGTCGTCCACGGCTGCGTCGACACCTGGCCGGGCGAGCTCGAGCCGGACCAGGCCCGGGTCGATCGCCAGCATCATCGAGGTCTCCACCCGACCGGCGTGGAGGTCGCGCGGCCCGTCGGCGCGCTGCGGCCAGCGCGGCCACCAGGTCAGCGCCGTCCGACCCTCCTCCGTGAGCACCTCGACGGCGCGCCTGACCGCTGGATGGTTGCCGCCGTGACCGTTGACGAACACCACACCGGCGGCCCAGTCGGCGCTGCGGCCCAGCTCGAGCAGCACGCGCGCCGTGACGGGTGTGCCGAGCGACAGCGTGCCGGGAAAGCCGGCGTGCTCCCCGGCCGCGCCGACCGCGATCGTCGGTCCGATCAGCAGCCCGTCGGGGTGGTGCACCGCGCGCGCCACGAACTCCTCGGCGATCAGCGTGTCGGTGGCCAGCGGCAGGTGCGGCCCGTGCTGCTCGGTCGAGCCGACCGGCACGAGGAGGATCGGCGCGAGCGTGCCGTCGACGGAGGGCGAGCGCTCGATCAGTTGCTCGATCTCGTCCCAGGTGGCGTCGCCCAGCCGCACGATCGCTCCGTCACGCCCCGTCCGGCAACGCGTAGCCCCACTCCGCCAGCTGGGCCAGGATCGCTGCGGCGGCCTCGCCGGGCGGGAGTTCGACCGTCTCCGCCCGCGCCGGCTCGGCGCCGCCCACGTCGAGCAACTGGCGGATCCGCTGGAGGGTCGAACCGCTCGGGAGGTGGTGGACGCGGGCCCGCGGTCGGAGCGGCCGCAGCTCACCGAACGGTGCCACCCCGGTCGACGGTGCCGGGTCGGGGGCGTCGCGGACCTCGATCGTGGCCGAGCGGGCGTCGATCGTGGCGGCCAGCGGCGCTCGACGGAGCGCACCCACCGACCCCTCGACGCTGACCACGCCAGGCCCGTCGAGTGCGACGACCTCGCGCCGCCCACCGTCGAGGCGACGGATGCCGCGCACCGCGCCCGTCGACGAGATCGACACGTCGACGAGGCCGAGGGCCTGCGGCCGATGCATCAGCGCGGCCAGGAACGCCGGCACCGAGCCGGTGCTGCGGTCGAGGGAGTAGTCACCGCACACGACGAGGTCGAACGTCTCGACGACCTCCACGAGCGCCGCGGCGACCGCCTCGCTGCTCGCCGAGATCTCTCCGTCGATGCGGACCGCATTGCCGGCGCCCGCGGCCAGCGCTTCGCGCAGCACATCGTCGGCGGCGGCCGGACCGTAGGCGACGGCCGTGACCTCGGCGCCGTCGCAGCGAAGCGCCATCTCGAGCGCGGCGCGGTCGGCCGGGGAGACGCCGGCCCAACGGCGGTCGGGCGCACCGTCGTCGGACTGGTCGCCGTCGACGGACACCCACTTCCAGCAGACGGCGATCCTCACGACATCTTGAACACGACGCCGTGTCCACCCTCGGGGTAGTTCCAGGTGATGGCCCCTTCGCGGTTGCAGACGAGATAGCACGTACCGCACTCGAAGCACTGCTCGTAGTTGAAGAGGATGCCGCCGTCGGCGGTGGGGACGAACAGCTTCGCCGGACAGGCGACGATGCACTCGCGCGACGGGCATCCCGCGCACACGGTGTCGTCGACGACGATGTGGGGGCGATGGTGGACGTCGAAGCGCGTCGCACCGATCAGGTCCTCGAACGACTGCGCCGGCCAGGGGCGTCCGTCGGGTGCGCTCATCCGAAGCTCCTCACGCCGTTCCATGTGTCGCGCAGCAGGTCGCGCACGCGCACGCCGGCGCGCCGCCGCTCCTCGTTCAGCACCTTCCGCAACCCGGGTTTGGGGGCGGGGTTGTCGACGCGGAACATCCGCTCGACCACGTTGGCCATCATCTGCGGGTAGAGGTGCTGGACCCGGTCGGACAGCACCAACGAGGGCACGGCGCGCAGCTTGCGGTGATCTCTCAACACGAAGGTCGACTCGAGTCGGCGGCGGTACCCGGCGAGCCCGGCGGCGCTCGTGTCGCCGGCGGCCAGCGCCTCGATGGCGGCCTCGCCGGCGTACATGCCGCTGGCCATGGCGAAGTTCACGCCCTCGAGCCAGATGCCGGCGGCGAGGCACAGCGCAGCGGCGTCGCCGGCCACGAGCATCCCGTCGCCGGTCATCTCCGGCATCATCGAGAGCCCCGCCTCGGGGATCACGTGGGCGGAGTACTCCTTGACCTCGCCTCCCTCGACCAGCGGGGCGATGGCGGGGTGCTGCTTGAGGCGCTCGATGATCGCTTCGGGGCGGTGCTGCTGCGCGGCCAGTGCGGGCAGCTTGAGGACGGTGCCGACGGCGAGCGTGTCGAGGTTGGTGTAGACGAAGGCGCCCCCGTTCACCCCGGACGTCCCGCCGAGGATCTCGATGTCGACGCCCTCGCGGCCGCGTACGCCGAAGCGTTCGTCGATCGTCTCCTTGGGCAGCGCGATCGTCTCCTTCACGCCGACCGTGTAGTTCGCCGCGTCGACGTCGCCGTACAGCCCTGCCTCCTTGGCGAGGAAGCTGTTGACACCGTCGCAGGCGATGACCACGCCGGCCGTGACCTCGCCGCCCTCCCGGTCGGTCGTGACGCCGACGACCTTGCCGTCGTCGTCACGCAGGAGCCCGGTGACCGTCGTCGAACAGACGAGGGTGGCGCCCGCTGCCTCGGCCTTGGCCGCCAGCCAGTGGTCCCAGTCGGGACGGAACGCGGTCGCCCCGTTGTACGGCGGGCGTCCCCAGTTGGCGGAGCGGAAGTCGACGGTCAGCGCCTGCTCGTCGGTGAGCATCATCGTCGAGCGCCGGGTGACCCACCGTTGGATCGGCGCCTCGGTCCACCACTCGGGATGGAGGCGGTCGAGGATGCGCGGGTAGACCACGCCGCCGTACATGTTCTTCGCGCCCGGGAACGGCCCACGCTCGAGCAGCAACACCCGGTGCCCCGCGCGGGCGAGGACCGTGGCCGCCGCCGAGCCGGCAGGGCCGGCGCCGACGACGACGACGTCGACATCGACGCCGGGCGTGGCGGTCGTGCTCACGACGGACCGCCGTCGGTCGGCTCGGTGGTCGCGCTGAGGAGGGTGGTGAGCGCGTCGAGTGTGGCGTTGGCGTCGCTGACGATCGCCAGGTCGGCCATGTGCATCATCGGGCAGTGCGGATCGGTGTTGACGCTGATCACGTGGCTCGGGTCGCCGAGTCCCGCGGTGTGTTGGACGGCACCGGAGATGCCGAACGCCAGGTACAGGTCGGGTGCGACCACCACGCCGGTGGTGCCGATCTGCTTGTCGTGGTGCACCCAGCCCTTGTCGGTGATGACGCGGGTGGCCCCCATCGAGCCGCCGATCGACGCCGCGAACGCGTCGAGCTGGACGAACCGCTCGGACCCGGCGAGCCCGGCCCCACCACCGACGATGCGCGTCGCTTCGGTGAGGTCCATCGTGCGCACGTCGGGGGGCAGCACCTCGACCACGGTGGCGTCGGTCCCCGCCGGTGCGGCGCCCGGAGCGGTGAGGTGCTCGACGTCCGGCGACGACGCGGCGCGCGCATCGACGCCGCGCACGCCCGGCAACAGCGTGGCGACGAACGGATCGGTGGGATGGAACTCCTGCTCGTGCCGTCCCCCTCGTCGCGCCACCCTCACGCGTCCCGGGCGCACCTCGATCGCGCCGGCGAACAGGCGCCGTCCGAGGGCCACCGCGAGATGCGGCGCCAGGTCGCGGCCGTCGGGCGAGGCCGGCAGCACGACCGCGGCGCTGTCGGCGAGCAGCGGGGAGAGCAGCGCGCACCAGCCGATGACCGCGAAGTCGCCGGCCTCGAGGCAGCGGAGCTGGGCGCCGCCGAGGGCGTCGTGCAGCTCGGCGTCATCGGTGCCCGAGCCGATGACGAGTCCGCGCCCGCCGCACTCGGCGAGCGCCTCGGCCGCCCCGTCCGGGGGCGTGCCGTCTCGAACCGGGATCACCGCGAGCATCGCCGCCAGCGTAGGAGGCGGAGAGCGGACCAGCGCATTCCGCGGCAGGCGTCGCCGTCGGTGGGGTCAGCCCGTGGTGGCGGCCTCGGCATCGCGGCCGGCCCTGCGGCGGTCGCGCACCCAACGGATCAGCTCGACGAGCAAGGTGATGCCCAGCGCGGTGCCGAACGCCAGCCAGAACGCCAGCGTGTGGTCGTCCTCGAACGCCTGCCCGAACACGTAGCCGAGGATCGCCGCGTAGCTCGCCCAGATGATCCCGGCGACCCCGACCCAGAACGCGAACCAGCGACGCGGCTGGTCGGTGATGCCCGACGAGATCGTCAGGATCGTCCGTCCGCCGGGGATGAACCGGGCGGTGATCAGCAGGAGCCCGCCGCGCTTGCGGATCTGGAGGGCGGCACCGTCGAGGCGGGCGATGCGCGCCGGTTTTCGCTCCGCCCAGGAGCGGACGCGCCCCTTGAACCGGTGGCCGATCGTGTAGGCGAGGTTGTCGCCGAGGAACGCGCCGAGCGCTCCCGCGAGGATGATGATCGCCAGGTTCTGTTCGCCGGCACCGGCCGCCACGCCGCCGGCGATCACGGTGGTCTCGCCGGGCACGACCGGGAACACCGAGTCGAGCAGCGCCACCGAGAACACGATCAGGGGGAACCACCACGCCGCCGAGGTGTCCTCGATCCACTCGCTCAGTTCGGTGAACGCATCGCCGATCCACGTCGCCACGTCGGTGAACACGTTCGCCAGCATGTCCGCCGCACGCTACCCGGCCCGGCGGCCGGGCCCCCGGGTTTGCGGGTCGGATCCGGGCGTCCGAGCCCGTGATCCGCCCCATACGACGTCAGGACGTGGGGCGGTCGGGACGTCGGGTCGTCAGGTCACGGTGAGGGGGAGCCGGGCGCGCACGTCCTCGGCGCTGGCGGCGATCACGAGCTCGTGCTCGCCCGGGTCGACGACCCAGTCGTCGCCGCCCTCGTCCCACCGGCGGAACATCTCATGGGTGAAGGTCAGCTCCGCCACGGCGGTGTCGCCGGGTGCGACCACCAGCTTCGCCCACGTGCGCAGCTCCTTGGGCGGCCGTACGACGCGGGCGCTCGCGGCAGCGATGTATCCCTGCACCACGACGGTCGCCGGCCGGTCGCCGGTCCCCGTGACCGGCACGGTGACGGTGACGGTGCCGTCGGGGCCGAGCGTCGTGGCGTCCGTGGTCGGAGCACCCCACTCGGCGGTGCCATAGCTGAGGCCGTGGCCGAACGGGTAGCGCGTCGGCAGGTCGCGGGCGTCGTACCACCGGTAGCCGATGAACAAGCCCTCGCCGTAGCGCTGGGTGCCACGTCCCTGCGCATCGTGGTCGGGCCGGTGCGTGAGGTAGGCCGGATGGTCGGCGAGGCGCACCGGCACCGTCGTCGGCAGCCGCCCGCCGGGATCGGCCAGCCCGAGGGTCACGTCGACCAGGGCCTCGGCCTGTTCCTGGCCGGCGAAGAACGAGGTGAGGATCGCCGGTGCGGCGCCGTCACCGTCGGCGAAGTCCATCGTGACCGGTGAACCGGCGTTGACGATGACGACGGTGTCAGGATTTGCTTCGACCACCGCGGCGACCAGGTCGGACTGCCGGCCGGGGAGATCCATCGAGGTGCGATCGGACCCCTCGGTCTCCCACTCGTCGTTGGTGCCCACGACCAGGACGGCCACATCGGCATCGGCCGCGGCCGCGACCGCTCGCTCGAACAGGTCGGGCGGGTCCGGTTGACGGAACCCGACGTGCATCGCCGCGAACCCCGCGCTGCGCCCGAAGCGCACCTCGAGCGGCACCGGCTCGCCTGCGGTGCACTCGATGTCGGCGGTGACCTCGATGCTGCCGAAACCGAAGAACTCCTCGCTGCGGGGCAGCTCGCCGAGCGGATCGTCGACCACCGTGATCGCGTGGTCGCCCGTGCCGGCGGTCATCTGCACAGGTCCGGTGGCGACCACGCCGATCGTGTGGCGTCCGTCCACCTCGGGGACGAAGGACCCCCGGATCGTGCCCGAGAACCCGGACGGGTCCACGCCGGGCGGGGCGGAGCCGAAGAAGCGGATCAACGAGCTCGGCGTCGGCGCGTCGACGACGACCTCGCCGTCCCAGTCCGGACCGTTGACGTAGCTGACGAGCAGGCCCGGCTCGCCGTTCGGTTGACGCAACTGCGACGGCGGCGGGATCGGCGTGAGCTTGTCGATCCGCACGCCGGGCTCGTGGACGATCTCGACGCCGGCGTCGGTCCCGGGCCCGATGCGGTCGATGAGGGCGTCCAGGAAGGTCCGGTGTCCGAACGGTGCGAGGCTCGCCGACCCACCGCCCATCGACCTGTCGAGCGTGGCGTTCGGGCCGATCACCGCCACCTTTCCGAGCCGTGCCGGCTCGAGTGGGAGGACCGGTCGCCCGCCAACCGGTTCGTTGCGCAACAACACCGTGCCGGCGATCGCCGCGCGCCGGGTGAGCGCTCGCTCGGCCGGGTCGTCGAGGCTCTGCTCGGGCCCGTCGCCGTCGCGCTCGTCGGCCTTGACACGGTTCACGAGGTGGAGCAGGCCTCGCACGAGCGCGTCGACCTGATCGACGTCGACCTCGCCTCGCTCCACCGCCGCTTCCAGCCGTGACGCGTACACCCGCGGTGGACCCGGCATCTCGAGGTTGAGGCCGGCCGTCGCCGCCTCGGTGTGGTGATGGACCCCGAACCAGTCCGACACGACGAACCCGTCGAACCCCCAACGCTCGCGGAGCGTGCCGGTCAGCAGCGCCCGGTTCTCCGCGCAGAACTGACCGTCGAGCCGGTTGTACGCCGACATGATCCCCCACGCGCCGCCGTCGACCACGGCCCGCTCGAAGGGGCGGAGGTACAGCTCGTGCAGTGGCCGGGCGTCGATCCGGACGTCCACGGTCATCCGCTCGATCTCGGTGTCGTTCCCGACGAAGTGCTTGACCGTGACCGCCACGTCGTTCGACTGCACGCCGCGCACGAACGCCACCGCCAGCTCGCCCGAGAGCTCCGGATCCTCGCTGTAGCACTCGAAGGTGCGCCCACCGACCGGCGTGCGGTGGAGGTTCACGGTGGGGGCGAGCAGCACGTGGGCGTTGCGCCGCCGAGCTTCCTTGCCGAGGAGGTCGCCGATCTCGCCGACGAGGCCGGGATCCCACGTGGCGCCGAGCGTGATCGCCGACGGGACGACGACGCCCTTCGTGCCGGTCGTGCCGAACCCCTCGCCGCGCACCCCGTTCGGTCCGTCCGACATCTTGATCGTCGGGATCCCCGCTTCCGGGAAGGCGTGGGTCTTCCACGTCGTCCGCCCCGCGAGGAGCAGGCACTTGTCGGACAGGGAGAGGGCGCCCAGCGCAGCGTCGACGTCGATCACGGCCGACCATCATCGCGCAGCACCGCCGCGATGCCTCAGACCGACGCGCCGGCCCGTTCGCCTTCGACGACGGCGCTGTGCGCCCGGCGCGGGGCCACGCAGTCGCCGACGCGCTCCACGCTGACGCCCGCCGCCCGGAGGTCGCGGTAGAGCCACTCGGTCGGCTGCTGGGGAACCGCCAGCACGACCCAGTCGGGATCGCGCGTGTGCTCGACGCCCGTCGGGTGATGGAGGTAGACGAGCGTGCGGCCCTCCATCCGCATCGGTACGAGGTCGGTC